>NZ_JBXWNC010000006.1:0-256739 GCF_059610165.1 Ruegeria sp. YTSA135
AGCGCCCCAGCAACCGCCTCAGCAGCGCCGGTGAAGGGGGTTCTAAGTATTACTCACCCCCACCGCAAGCAGAAAATTACATCTGACGCGTTTTTTTTCAACGTTTTGCTTTTAATGTTTATAATCAATCGCTTAATAAAGGTTCAGTTAGCCCCGCTACCTCGATTTCACCCTCTGGGTCGCCAACATCGGACGCATCGCGATCGCGACGATTACTTGCTCACCCTAGATGTTGCGCATTTACGGCCAACGGCCACAAGACAACACCGAGTCGCGGCATCCAAACCGACTCAATTCTTTCCCAGTTTCCCCGCTCGGGTCGTGTGGCGACACTAAAAAGGACAAGGGGTTTCTGCTGGGGCTTGCACATCAGCGAAGGATACGGTCACTTCCCCGCAAAGATAAGGTAACGCGCACGAAGTTATGGCACCCAAACAAGCTTCCACTTTCCCCTGCATACGAACAGTCGGACTGGATGGGCTGTTGGTTTCGTTTGCCGACTCGATGGCAGAGCCCTCGAACCGGGCGGCGCTAGCGTTTCGCGACGCCGTCAACACCCTCGATTGGGACGGTGTGATTGAAACATCGGCGTCTCTGGCATCAGCCTATGTTCGCTTCGACCCGCTGGTGCTGACGCATTCCGAGATCCACAGGCAGGTACATCAGATACTGCATCGTCAGAACTGGTATGAGGCACCTCTGCCGGCAGGGCGTCGTTTATGGAAAGTACCCACCGTTTATGGTGGTGAACTTGCGCCGCAATTAGATGAAGCTGCCGCCGCAGCGGGGCTTTCCCCGTCCGAAACCATAGATCGCCTAAGTCAAAGTCGGGTCCGCGTTCTGACCATCGGGTTCGCCCCCGGTCAACCCTATCTTGGCCCACTGGGTCCCGAGTTCAACATACCCCGCCTCAAAGAGCTCACTCCTATGGTACCGGAAGGGGCGCTGGTTCTGGCCATCTCGCAGTTCGTGTTGTTTTCGGGACCAACCCCAACTGGGTGGCGGCATGTCGGCCAAACCGCTTTTCGCTGTTTCCGCCCCGAAGCCGAGGAAAGCTTTGCCTTGCGACCAGGGGACGAGATGCAATTCCTGCCGGTTTCCCGTGCAGAGCTTGAAAGGCTTCGCGAGGCCGATGACGGCACGGGCGGTGCGACCTGCGAGGAGATACCCTTATGACTCTGCTGGTGCATCAAGTCGGACCAGCCTGCACCTTTCAGGATCAAGGGCGCACAGGATACCTGGATCGGGGTCTTTCACGGTCTGGCGCTGCCGATCAACTGGCGCTGCACGAAGGGGCAGCGCTGCTGGGGCAAAGCCCGGACTGTGCCGCTCTGGAAATGGCGGGGAGGGGCGGCACGTTCGAGGCAACCCAACCGGTTTGCATCGCCCTGACCGGTGCACCAATGCAGGCCAGTATTGACGGCGCTGGAATTGTCTGGAATGCCTCGCATGCGATGGAACCCGGTCAGAAGTTGAAGATCGGAGCTGCGAAACAGGGCACCTATGGCTACCTGCACGTCGGCGGCGGAATTGATGCGCCCCTGTTCCTTGGGTCCCGCTCAGCCCATCTGACGGCAAAAGTCGGGCGCGCGCTGCAGGCAGGTGACATGCTGCCAAATGGGTCGTACTCCGGAAGCGCCGGAATGAAACTAAAGACCGAGGATCGCTTTGCCGGTGGCACGCTGCACGTGGTTGCTAGCTTTCAGACCGCTTTGTTCGATCAGGAGACGCTTGACCGATTCACCCAGACGTTGTTCCACCGGGGTACGCGGGCAAACCGAATGGGGATGCAACTGGAAAGCGACGGTGAAGGTTTTGCCGCAAAAGGCCAGCTGAACATTTTGTCCGAGGTGATAACCCCCGGTGACATTCAGATGACCGGAACCGGGAATCCCTTTATCCTGCTGCCCGAATGCCAGACCACCGGGGGGTATCCCCGTATCGCCTCTGTCCTGCCCTGTGATTTGCCGCGCGCGGCGCAGACCCCGGCTGGCGGGCACATACGGTTCAAGTTTGTGACGATGGATGAAGCGGTCGCGCTGCACCAGACCTATATGACCGGGTTATCACGGTTGCGGGCACGGGTAGAGCCTTTGGTCCGCGACCCGCACGACATCCCGGACCTGCTGTCTTACCAACTGATCAGCGGAATGATATCTGCTAATGAATAAGGAGTTACACCGATGCCCAGCGTCGATCTGAATGCCGATATGGGGGAAAGCTTTGGCCCCTGGAAAATGGGCGATGATGAGAGCCTTTTAAAAATCATCACATCGGCCAATATCGCCTGCGGCTTTCACGCAGGCGACCCGGATGTAATGGCGCAAACGATGACGCTGGCCGCGCAGAATGATGTCGGCATCGGCGCTCATCCTGGTTTTCCGGATCTTCAGGGGTTTGGCCGCCGCAACATGAAACTACCCCCTGACGCCCTGCGTAATCTTGTGCGATATCAGCTTGGCGCAGCAATTGGAATGGCTAAGGCGGTCGGCACCCATGTCCGGCATCTGAAACTGCACGGAGCACTTGCCAATATGTGCTCGGCCGATATCAGCATGGCGCGGGCGTGCTATCAGGGCGCGCTGGATGTAGACCCGGACATTATCATCATGGTGCTGGCTGTCACCAAACAAGAAGAGGCTGTGAGAGAGCTGGGCTGCAAATGGGTCGGCGAGATCTTTGCAGATCGCGCCTACAATGATGACGGAACACTGGTTGACCGCAGCCTGCCCGGTGCCGTTATCCACGACCCCGAACTCGCCGGTCTGCGCATCCTGAATATGGTTCGCGAAGGCGCCATCATCACCGAATCCGGAAAACGGCTGGAAACCTCGATCGACACGATCTGCCTGCATGGGGATGGCCCAACAGCGGTACAAATCGCCCGGTCCGTCCGCGAGAATCTGATCGCCGGGGGCGTCAAAGTCACGAAATTCGCACGATAAGCGCGCGGGCGTAAGGCCTGCGCCGGCCCGCTCCTTGCTGTTGCCCAGTTGGATTTCTAGCCCTAGCATGCCGGAAACTGCATGCCAGGGTTCTGGAAATCCGATTGGGCGCGCTACCCGCGTACCATCGGGTTCCGCGTAAGGAGGGAAGTGAATGTCTTTCGAATTAATGTCTTACGAGCCGCGCGGCGACAAGAAGAACTCGGACTTCTTTCAGGAATATCTGCCAAAGATTTACGAACGCCGCAGCACGTCAGGCGTGGCCGATCAGGTCGGTGCGATGCGGGCAATCGTGTTGCAAGTGGAAACCAACGCGCTGTTCGACACGTTGGTCGAGCTATATGTGATGAGCCCCTACCGCCACACGGCGACTTATCTGGGTCAGACACATAAGGTCTCCGTTCTGCACTCGCATCCCGACTACCCGGCTTTGATCGCAATGGCCCCGCTTAGCCCCAGCTTTGAGGACTTCATCCCCCGCATCAACCGGATGTACCCGCTAGCCCGCAGCACACCGCAAACGCGCTATGTGGGAGAGATTTATGGCGCAACTGATCTGAACGGTCTGACCAAAAAGCTGGAAGATCAGAATATCCGCTTTGAATACGGCGGCGACACCGAAAACCCGTTCTACACTCTGGATGGTTTCCGGTTCACAACACCCTCGGATTTTACATGCAACCGGGTTGGATATTCGTCTTTAGATTTTAACGACACCGACAGTCTGGGGCTGGGCGACCGCGTCCTGCTGAGCGATGCGGAGCAGGCAAAACTTGATCAGGCGGCAGCCTTTGGCGCAGACAGTAAAATTGCCCCCCTGATGTTGGGCATCGACCACCTTGCCACCCGCATTCTTGCCGGCGAACGCGAGGATGCGATCCTCGAATTCCTGACCATGGTCCCCTACTATTTCTGGGGGGCGTATAATATCTTTGACATGAACTCGTCCACCAATGTGAACCGGAACGCGAATGTGGATGACGACAAGAAATCCCCCGCAAAGGTATTCACTGCGAACAATACGCCTTCCTTTGTGAATTCCTTCGAACAGCTTCCGATGCCGACCGAGGATTTTGTCCGCAATTTTGGTCGCCGACTGCATCATATGGCCGTGGAAATTCTGGATGGCGATCACGGAGCTGGTGAAAAGAACGTCGATTTCGTGGTAAATACACTCAAGGACAAGGGCGTGCCGTTTCTGGCCCATGTGGTCGGAGAATGCAAAGACGATCCAAACCTGAAGCAAATCTTTTCCAAACACTCGAAAAACACGTTGCTGATCACTGAATATATCGAGCGTTGCCACCACTATGACGGGTTCTTCACCAAGGACAACGTGGCGGCCCTGACGGCAGCCGCCGGACAGGATGAGCAATATAAGCACGGCAACGTCTTCGATTAAAAAAGGGCTGCGGGGTGTCCCGCAGCCCAGACCTGTCCAGGAGAGAATATGTCGGATCTTATGAGGGTCCGATCATGAAACAAGTCACATTCCGGGCCTGAAGCCTGCGGCACGCCAGATCGGCCTGTTCGCGTGTCATGCCCTGAAATGTCGCTTCGAACCCGCGCGCGTTTTGGTTTACCTTGCGCAAGGTTCCTTCCAGAGTGGTCATTTCCGACAGGGCAGTTTTCAGCAAAATCTTCTCTGCCTCATATCGGGTGGTGTAGCGGCCCACATTGACGCCCCAAAGATGGCCGCCAGATGTGGATAGACGGGTTACAATTTCCTGCTCGGGCTCTGGTTCATCGGCCGGACCTGTTGAGGCCAGAACAAGATCACGCGGGCGCGCGGCGGGGCGCGGTGTATCGTCCGATGGCGTTTGAATACCGGCAGAGGCGATGGCTGCTGCGATGCCATCCTGAATACGCGACCGATTCTTGGCCGCGGTTGCGGCGATCGTACCGGCGACTTGGACGGCTGCACCCGGCCCGGGACGCAGCACGGGACGAAGGCTGGTGGTTGGCGCTCCGGTCAGGGCCGCGACTGTGGCGCCCAGGCCTGCGTTCCCGGCATAGGCCGGTCGCGCTGGTTTGCGAATTGGTGCCCGCGACGGCGCGCGGCGAAAGCCCATGTCCAGCAATTCCGCCACCTTGGCGTTGCGCGATGCACCGGACTTTCCACCGAAGACCGTAGCGATAATGCGTTCATCCTTGCGCTTGGCGGAGGCCACAAGGTTAAAACCCGCCGCGCGGGTGTAGCCGGTCTTGATCCCGTCAGCCCCTTTATACGCCGCCAGCAAACGACGGTTTGTGTTCGGAACTGTTTTGATTCCCGCATGAGTCGATTGGCGCGAGAACAGGTTGTAGTACTGCGGGTAATCGTACAGCAGATGACGGCCCAGAGTGGTCATATCTCGCGCTGTCGACAAGTGGCCCGATTCCGTCAAACCATGTGCGTTTTTAAAGGTCGTCCGGCTCATGCCCATCGCCTTGGCCGTGCGGGTCATGCGGCGCGCAAATGCAGCCTCGGAGCCGCTGATCGCGATACCGATTGCGGTGGCGGCATCGTTTGCCGACTTCACCGCTGCCGCACGGATCAGATACCGGAATGCGATCGTTTGACCCGAGCGCAAACCCAGTTTCGATGGCGGCTCAGCCGCGGCCTTCTTGGTGATACGAACCGGCGTATCCAGTTCAATCTCTCCGTTTCGCACCGCTTCAAACGCAATGTAGAGAGTCATCATCTTGGTCAGGGATGCCGGGTGCAACCGGGTGTCGGCATTGCGGGAATGCAAGACCTCGCCGGTGCGCGCATCAATCACCATAGCCGCATAAGGCGCGGCCAACGCTTGCAACGGCGCAAAGGAAAGCAGCCACAAGAATGCTATAAGGAATAAGCCCATTCGGGCCGGAACTGTCCGCCGAATCTGCACGATCTCTGCCTCTGTCTACCTCACGCCGCCAGTTTTTCCTGGTCGGCTAACATTATTTTATTTCCAACGAGGCTAGCACAGGAGTGCCGTGAAATAAACAGAAAGCTAACGATTTCGACGCATATTGACGCCTTCGTTAGCCTACCAGATGTGGTCCAACAAAGCCTTGCATCCCCCAAATCCGCGAAAATGGCAGAAATTGGGTGTTCTTTTGTACCGTTTTCTTGAAACTGGTACCGTTCCGCAACATCAGCTGAGGGTTTTCACAAGGTCGGCGAGCCGACCCAGATCCGGCAATTCACGGAATCGCGGGCTCTCCGCTGGTGTTTCCGCCTGCTCGACCTCCCAGACCAACCCGTGCGGCACATATACACCCCAGCAACCGGCCTGAATTGGGGCCACCACGTCCGAGCGCATCGAGTTGCCGACCATCATGGCAGAAACAGGCCCATCCCCGTATTGGCCGAATATCTGCTTGTAGGTTTGCGGCGTTTTCTCGGACACGATCTCCACCCCGTCAAAAAGCTCTCCCAAACCTGACTGCGCCAGTTTGCGTTCCTGATCAATCAAGTCACCCTTGGTGATCAGCACAACCTGATGAGTCGCCGCGACGTTTTCGATTGCCGCCCGCGCATGGGGCAACAACTCGATCGGGTGGGCCAGCATCTCTTGCCCAGCTTCGACCAACTGGCGGATCACCGAGGCGGGAACACGGTCCTCTGTCACCTCGATCGCGGTTTCGATCATCGAAAGGATAAAGCCTTTGATTCCATAGCCATAATGCCGAATGTTGCGCTTTTCCGCCTCTAACAGGCGGTCCAGAAGGTGATCACGCTCAGCATAATCAGCCAGCAACTCGGTGAAATGGGCTTGGGTCAGCTGAAAAAACCGTTCATTGTGCCATAAAGTGTCATCCGCATCGAAACCGATTGTGGTAAGGTTCTGGCCCATGTTGATTGCGTCCTGCTGGCTCTTTTCTCTGGCCCGTTCGACGTTATATAAGCGCACAGACAAACCAAAGCCTGAATCGGATAGACGAACACGATGCTTGAACACCAATGGATGATGTCTGACAATTCGGACGATGACGATTCCGACTCGTCTGTCCTGGTGCAGACGCGCCCAAAGACCAAGCGCCCGCCACTCTACAAGGTTCTGCTGCTGAATGACGACTACACACCGATGGAGTTCGTCGTTCATGTTTTGGAGCGTTTTTTCGGCATGACGCATGCGCAAGCGTTCGAGATCATGCTGACCGTCCACAAAAAGGGTGTGGCCGTGGTTGGTGTGTTCAGCCATGAGATCGCCGAAACAAAAGTGGGTCAGGTGATGGATTTTGCCCGTCGGCATCAGCATCCGTTGCAATGCACCATGGAACGGGAAGAGTAAGGCCGAACCGGCTGCTCGAAAGTGCTGATGTCCCCTCGCCTCAATCTTGCCCTGCAAAGCGGCCTCAGCGTGTCACAACCGCTGATCGTTTTCGGGCCGACACCCGCCACCGACCTGTCCGCCTTTCCGGCTGAGACACAGGTTGTGCAGCCCTTTAAGCCTTTCCACGATCACTTTGCCGACCAAGACTTTGCTGTTGTGCCAAAGGTGCAAGGACCGTGTCGGGATGCGATCATTATCCTCCCGCGGGCAAAGGCTCTGGCCCGATCATTGGTCCAACAAGCTTGCACCTGTGCCACCGGTGTGGTCGTCATTGATGGTGCCAAAAGCGAAGGCGTGGACAGCCTGTTGAAAGACATCCGCAAGCGTGTCGCGGTTGAGGGGCCGATATCGAAGGCTCATGGTAAAATCTTCTGGTTCCAGTCTGATCCAACCGTATTTGCGGACTGGGCTGCTCCAGAACATCAGACAGCCGACGGATTCCAAACCGCGCCCGGTGTGTTCTCTGCCGATGGTGTCGATCCCGGTTCGGCCCTGTTGCTGGCGGCATTGCCCGACAAGCTGGGAGCGCGCGTTGCTGATCTGGGGGCCGGGTGGGGTTATCTTTCGACCGGTCTGCTGAAGTCTTCGGGCCTGAAAACCCTGCATCTGGTCGAAGCGGACCATACCGCCCTGACCTGTGCCCGCGCCAACGTGGTTGACCGGTGCGCGCAGTTTTACTGGGCAGACGCAGTGACCTGGCAGGCACCTGAGCCGCTGGACACTGTTGTTATGAATCCACCGTTTCATACATCACGCAGTGCTGAGCCTGCGTTGGGGCAAAGCTTCATCGCAGCGGCGGCTAAAAACCTGACACGTAACGGATCATTGTGGATGGTGGCTAATCGCCATCTGCCCTACGAAGCCATGCTGACCGATACATTTACGCATGTTCAGGAAGCCACTGGTGACAATCGGTTCAAGGTGTTTCACGCCTCTCGCCCTCGGCGGTGATCCCGGTTAACCTGCCCGCGATTCAGGAGGAAACGCATGTCCTTTTCCATATCCGGCAAGACCGCGATCGTGACCGGTGGCGCAAATGGCGTCGGGCTGGCCATCGGGCGCCACTTTGCCGATGCTGGTGCCAATGTGATGTTCGCGGACATCGACGAAAAGCGTTTGGCCGAGGAACTGGGCGAGCAGGCTGATGACAGCAATATCCGCTTTTTTGCGGGCGACCTGCGGGAAAAGTTGACCATTGCCAACCTGCTTTCGGCGACCATCGACGCATTCGACCAAGTGGATATTCTGGTCAACGGTGCGCGGCAGGTGATCCCATCCGATCCGATGGATCCCGAAGACGACTCGGTCCGCATCCTGCTGAACCAGAACCTGATGCCCGCCCTGCGCCTCAGCCAGTTGGTCGCCAAACGGATGATCAAGCAGTCCGGGGATGACGGGGACAGTCCGGCCGGTTCAATTATAAACCTCTCGTCGATTGCTGCGCGCCGCACCCATCCCGATCTGATGGCCTATTCGGTGTCGACAGCCGCACTTGACCAGATGACCCGCTCGCTGGCCGTCGCGCTGGCACCGAGCCGAATCCGCGTAAACTCAATCGCGCTGGGGTCGGTCATGAGCGCCTCTTTGCAATCCACTTTGAAAGAGAACCGTGATTTTCGAGATGACATCGAAAGGCACACCCCACTTGCCCGCATCGCTGCACCGACCGAGCTGACCGAAACGGCGCAATTTCTTGCCTCGGACGCAGCAGGGTTCATAACGGGGCAAATCCTGACCATAGACGGCGGTCGCACCCTGCTGGACCCTGTCGCAGCCCCGGCCCATTGATCCCCATGTTTGACACCGAAAAATCCACCGCCTCTGCTTGGTTCCGTCAATTGCGCGACGATATTGTTGCTGCTTTTGAGGCTTTGGAAGACAGCCACGACACCGGACCGTTCGCAGATGCCAACCCCGGACGGTTCGAGGTCAAGGAAACCACACGCCAGTCCGAGGATGGCTCGGACGCGGGTGGCGGGTTGATGTCTGTGATGCGGGGTGGCCGGGTGTTCGAGAAGGTAGGCGTCAATATCTCGACCGTTTACGGCACACTGGGCGCGCGCGCGCAACAGGCGATGGCCGCGCGCAAGGGCATTCCCGGCATGACCGAGGATCCGCGGTTCTGGGCTTCGGGAATATCGCTGGTTGCGCATATGCAGAACCCGCATGTTCCAGCGGTGCATATGAATACACGTATGTTCTGGACCCCGCATGCCTGGTGGTTCGGCGGTGGTTCGGACCTGAACCCCTGCATTGAATATGACGAGGACACCGCTCATTTCCACGCCACGCAAAAGGCGCATCTGGACCCGCACGGGCCGGGGCACTATCCCCGCCTCAAGGAATGGGCAGACGAGTATTTCTACATCCCGCACCGCAAACGTGCACGCGGGGTCGGTGGCATCTTTATGGATGACTATTGCACCGGCGATTGGGCAGCGGATTTTGCGCTGACGCAGGATATAGGCCGCGCCTTCCTGCCGGCTTTTGTCCCTCTGGTCGAAAAGCGCCGCGTTCAGGACTTTAGTGACGACGACAAGAATACACAGCTTGTTCATCGGGGGCTTTATGCCGAATACAACCTTGTCTACGACCGGGGCACCAAGTTCGGGCTTGAAACCGGTCACGACCCGGATGCAGTTCTTATGAGCCTACCGCCAATGGCCAAGTGGGTTTGACGAGCGCCTAGAAATCAAAATCCATTATGTTGTCAAAGCAATGGCTCTGCGCCCCGCTGGCTGACATATTCTCGCCTACGCGGCTGACCGTGATTGAATAGCTTTTCGAGGTATCCGCACCTTCGGGTGCGGTGAAAGAAAACTGCACGGTCCGGGTTTGCTTATCATAGGGTTTTGAAACATAGATCCGCTGTGTTGTCGGCAGACCAAGCGTGCGAATAGCAAAATCACCAATGCCGCACCAATAGGCAATGGCCGCTGATGAGCCCTGCGTGGCCACTCGGAAACTGCCATCGTCCAAGGGCGCTACGGTTGTGCGGAAGGCCGGGTTCACGCCGAAGCCAATCCCAAACCCGGTGGCGTTTGCCAGTACTGGTAAAAGCGTCAAAGCAGACACGCCTGTCACTTTGAAAAATCGCATCGTCATATCCCTTGACTACACATTGGACCCGACATTGATCATAGGTGGCGGACCATATGAGTAAAGTTCCCGGCGTTTCAATGCAGTCACCAAGCGCAAGCAGGCTTAGGGTGCTGTCAACCGCCCGCCAACATCCTGCGGGGCTAATGCCACCGTTTTGATCACCGCAAAACACGTCTGACCCGGCTCCAACCCCAGCGCAGCAACCGAACGGCGTGTGATACGCGCCAGAATCGGCCCTGCCGGTGTTTTGACCGAAACAATTGCCCCAGGCCCTTCACCGGCGCGGATTGTTTCGACGACACCCTCCAGCACGTTCAGGGCCGATAGCCCCTCGGGCCGTTTGTTGGACAGGATGACTTCCTGCGCAGGGATACGAATTCGCAACCCTTCCCCGGCCTGATGCGGGATACGCGGTAGAAACAGACGGGCGCCCCCAGCCTCCAGCTCTGTCAGACCGTCGGCGTGATGTTGCGTGACCCGCACGTTCAGCACCGCACCCACGGCGCGCACTCCTGCCGGGGCGATCGAAGGGTCGGCCATCACCTCTGATGCGGGTCCGTGGCGCACCGCCTTGCCATCCTGAAGGGCAACGACAGACGTCGCCAACCGCGCCACTTCGGCCGCGGAATGGGTGACATAAAGGATGGGCACCGACACCTCATCCCGAAGCCGTTCGAAATAGGGTAAAATTTCGGCCTTGCGCGCGTCATCCAGCGCGGCCAGCGGTTCATCTGCCAGGATCAGACGCGGGCTGGCCAGCAATGCGCGCCCGATTGCGACACGCTGTTTCTCACCACCCGACAGGCCGGCAGGGCGGCGGTCCAGCAAGTGGCCAATGCCCAGCATCTCAATCACCTTGTCCGGGTTTTCACGCCGCGCCCGTTTCGGCGCGAACCAGCGACCGTAATATAAGTTCTGCCGCACAGTCATATGCGGAAACAGTCGACCTTCCTGAAAAATATAACCAAGGCGTCTGCGATGTGGTGGCAGCCATCGGTTTTGCTGGATGTCAAACAACTCCCACCCGTCAATCGCAACGCGGCCGGTTTGCGGGCGCAAAAGGCCCGCTACCGCATTGACCACGGTGGTTTTACCCGATCCAGACCGCCCAAACAGCACCGTCACGCCCGACGGCGCGTCAAAGCTGAGGTCAAGCTTGAGGTCAGGCAGGTCGTGCCGCAGGCAGACAGAAAGGCTCATGACCCGGACACCCGCGCTGCTGCGCGCCGGCCGACATATTCCGACAGCAGCAGCGCTCCCATGGCAATAATGATCGAGACCACGACCAATCGCGTCGCCGCGCTTTCACCACCGGGAACCTGTAAAAAAGCATAAACGGCAGAAGGGAGCGTTTGGGTCTGGCCCGGAATATTCGAGACAAACGTGATGGTGGCCCCGAATTCGCCCATCGCCTTGGCAAAGGCAAGGATACCGCCCGCGATCACACCGGGAAGGATCATCGGCAAGGTTACCGTCGCAAATACAAAGGGCTGCGACGCGCCCAGTGTCGCGCCGGCTTGCTCCAGCTTGGGGTCCACTGCCTCGATAGACAGGCGAATGGCACGGACCATCAAGGGAAAAGCCATGATCCCAGCCGCCAGTGCCGCGCCTGTCCAGCGAAAGGCAACAACGATCCCGAATTCCGCCAGCAGCCGACCCAACGGCCCCTGAATGCCGAAAGTCAGCAGCAGCAGGTACCCCGTCACAACGGGCGGCAAAATCAAAGGCAGATGTACCAATCCGTTCAGCAGTTGACGACCGGGAAACCGCCAGCGGGCCAGTGCGTAGGCCACAAAGATGCCAAAGGGCAAGGTCACCAGCGTCGCCCAGAACGACACGCGCAAAGACAGCCTTAGCGCCTCAAGCTCTGCGGGTCCAAGCCACCCCATGCGTTAGCCGCCCGGCAGGGCAAAGCCCTGTTTCGAAAAAATGGCCTGCGCTGCCTTGGTTTGCAGATGGTCCAGAAACGCCTGCGCTTCGGGCTGCGCCGACGTGACTATCGCTGCCGGGTAGATGATTGGCGGATGAAGGTCCGGGGAAAACTCGGCCACGACGTGAACCCGGTCTTCGGCCTGCGCATCTGATCGGTACACGATCCCCAGCGGCGCCGAACCTGTGGCAACCAGCGCCAAGGCTGCGCGGACATTGTCAGTTTGGGCGACGTGCATGTGTACTTCCTGCCAAAACCCAAGACTCTGTAAAGCGGCCTTGCCATAGATGCCCGCAGGAACCGCATCCACAAGCGCCATCGCCAGATACCCGCCATCCAACAGCTGATGCAGCTTCAACCCTGGCTCTATCTGACCGATCTTTGGCTGCTCGGTCCCACCAATCAAAACCAGCTTGTTACCTAGCAAATCGACCCTCGATACTGTTTGGATCAAACCCTCATCCTCAAGGACGTCCATCCAATCGACATTGGCTGAAATGTACACATCCGCTGGTGCACCCAATTGAATTTGCCGCGCCAGAACGGATGATGCGGCGAAGGACACCGTTACGTGATGCCCTGTCTCTTGCTCGAAAGCCGGCACAATCTCATCCAGCGCTGTTTTGAGGCTGGCCGCCGCGAACACCAAAATCTCGGCCGCACCAGCCCGTAGCGGGGCCAGCGTTATCGTGCCAAACACCAAAGCCACGATCGCACATCGGCGGGCAACGGACAGGATCATGTACTCTCCCGTTTGGAAGGTTGTAGTTCCCTCGGGGATATCTGAGGGAGCAGGGGGCAAGCAAGCTCCTTTCCCAAGCGCTTTAGGCGAAGGTCGCAAGGAATGAACGCAATAGGTTGAACCCATGCCCCGCGAAAGAACACTGATCTGGTATTGAGGTGAAGAAATTGTGCCAGACCCTCTTGCACCCGCGCGCAGGCTTGGCTAAATGCACCCTCACGGGTGATTAGCTCAGTTGGTAGAGCGCTTCGTTTACACCGAAGATGTCGGGAGTTCGAGTCTCTCATCACCCACCAGCCCAACTCATTGATGTTGCTATGGTTACTGCTATGCAGGGTCTTGCGCCGCCTCAACTGGTACATAGAGGTGGTACACGATGAGACACGCAATGCCTAAGTTGCATCGATCATGATCGTCTTCTCCTCACCATGGTCCGCGGCCAGACCAGCCATCATTTGCGCGAAGATACCCTTGTCGCTCCACCGCTTCCAACGGTTGTAAAGGGTCTTGTGCGGGCCGTACTCCTTGGGCGCAACCCGCCACCGTAAACCATTGCGATTGATGAAAATAATCCCACTCAGGACACGCCTGTCATCGACGCGAGGTCTGCCATGGGATTTCGGGAAGTAGGGTTCAAGACGCGCCATCTGTGCGTCACTCAGCCAGAAAAGATCAGACATGTCACCGCTCGTTTGTTTAAGCCGTGAATCACGACATTGGCCGGAAATCAATGGGTCCTGAGCCTAAGGGTACGTTGTGATTGGGCTTCGGATAACTCCGTTGCTAAAGACCCTTTTCTCAATGCCCATCAAAACGAAGCAGCAATGGGACAACAGAAAACGAAAACTGTTTCAGCAGTTTTGTTTGCATCGAAGCAAAAGCCCCATACGTGGCATCGATTTTCACCACATATCAAAGAACCAAGGCAAAAACTTTGGAAAGTCGCCGATGTCGATCGCTCCGGGTTTGATGTCAAAAATAGCCATCCTTTTGATCCGCTGGGAAGGTTTTACCAACGTTTCTACATCATGGTACCTTTTCCGATTGTAGTAGTCATCAAACAGTATGCGAACGGGTTTTTTCGTCATCGCCAGAACGGTCAGGAAACACGCTTTTCGCATTCGACCGTCAACCAAGACACAGTCTGGGGAAAAACTTTCGTTTTCCGTCCAGACCGACATGGGATACCTCCAGAAGCTCCCAAACTTCCTATTGTTTACCGGAAACCCCCATTCCCTCGTTTTTCCGATATTTACCCAATGCACTGAGGAGTCTGGGTGCCGTGTTTCTATTTGCTCAATGTGCTCAACAATTGAGTTTTTCCACTCAGAGTCTGACTCGACCGACATGCAGTGCTTGCCGAGCCTGGCTGCCAACAGCGTTGACCCCCCGCTTCCGTATTCCAGAATTGAAGAAGCACTTTTGTACTCTTGCTCAACGCAAGCTGCAACTTGCCCGGGGAAAGTAAGAGGAAACTGGGGTGGTGTTGGACTGTGAAACTCATTGAATCCCCTGTCGTACTCCTCCTTCACCTGATCAAGAAGAGGTAACAGGGAGCATTCCGCGCTCAGGTCGGATTGGACTTCTCGGGTTTTTTCCTTCCACCTCAAAATGGACGCATCCTTTGCGCTGTTGTGATTCCACTTTTGGTAGTTCTCAGTTGTATGCCGATTTTTTGCGCCGACTTTTTGGTATCCTCGCCCTCTGTTGGACTTTAAGTGAAATGAGTAAGGGTCGCGCACCATGTAGTGGTTAATCTGGGCAACCGAGCGGTCTGGCGAAACTCCAATTATGTTCCCTGCCGGAGACTCTCCTTTTATCGGCCACTCGCGGAACCAATCCGAGTAACGCTTGTTTGCGGTCCAGTCATCGATTGTAAAGACTTCGCCATCAGAAGACGCGAACCGATCGACGCGACTCTTGTCGGGAGCAAGTTCACAAAGATGTAGGTATTTCGAAAAACCTACGGTTTCAGCGCATTTCTTAAAAAATGTCTTGAACTGAGTTGTTTCCAGACCGCTTTCGCAGAGAACATAGTCTTCGGACAAGTACGCGCCTGGAAAACGTTCGTGGTGATTGTCACCAAATATCCTCCAGTTGATAAGCATCCCGATTAAGCCCTTGTTCTCAAGGTACTGGATCAGGTCCTCCAGCCGTCCGTCGCCAAGCTTAATATTAAGAAACTCGTCAGCATCAAGGAACATGCCCCAATCGCCGTCCTGCAAAATACCAAGCTGTCGGCTGATGGCGACTGCGTTTTCTTGCGGGGATACGCCTTGCGGAACTTCCTGCGCGATGTGTTCAACTCCATCGCATATTGAAAGTTGATCAAGTATTTCGTCGGTGCCATCGGAACAATCGTTGGTCACAACCACGATTCGATCAAAACCGATTGCTCTATGATATGAGACCCATTCAGCTACGAATGGTGCTTCGTTCCGCATAGCGGAAAACAAAACTGAAGCCATGATCTTGCTGCTCGTTATTGAATACTTGTCGAAGACATTTGTACCTACATGGACGTTTGTAGTCACTGCCACATTTTAGCGAGCGTCTGTTTTAGGCTCTTTTCCTTTATCCAGGTTTCTTGGATGGACGTCTCCTGCGCCTCGGTGTTGGGACCTTGCTATCCATAGAAGCAACGACTTGACCTCTGCTTCCGTTGTAGTACGTGTCGTACACAAACCGCCAGGATTCACCTGAGAAAACCATGGTTTGTAGGTTGGGAAAAGACAGATGCAGCGAAACGGGTGATTGACCCAGCTGGTAGAGCGTTTCGTATTTCCCGAAGATGTCGGGGGTTAGAATCTTTCATCACATACCATACCTAACCCGCCAAATCCCGTGTATTCAGCCACCTACACTGCTCACCTTTGCAACCGATTGCAAGCTTTGTGCAAAAGTGCATAGTGTCTAGCGCATGACTTTGCCTATCAGCATTCAACCAACACGTCGGTATCCGCTATGAGTGTCACCCTGAAAGACGTTGCCGCGCTGGCTGGCGTTTCGCGCTCGGCCGTGTCGCGCACCTTTACCGAGGGTGCTTCGGTTTCGGCCAAAACCCGTAGCAAAGTAGAAAAGGCAGCCAAAGAGCTGGGCTATAGCCCCAATGCGCTGGCGTCATCGCTCACCACCGGGCGGACCAAGTTGATCGGGCTGATCTCGAACAACTTTCACAATCCAATCTTTCTTGAGGTTTTCGACCAGTTCACCCGCGCCTTGCAGGACCGCGGGCTGCGGCCCTTGATCGTGAACCTGACGGATGAGACCGAGCCTGCGAATTCGGTACGCATGCTGCGGCAGTATTCTGTGGACGCCGCCATCGTTGCCTCATCGACCCTGCCGCCCAGCTTTGCCAAGGCGTTCCACGATGCCGGCGTTCCGGTGGTGCATACATTCGGGCGCTCGGCCACCTCGCCCGAAGTTCATGTGGTTGGAATCGACAACGTGGAATGCGGGCGTATGGCGGCGCGGGAATTGGTGGCGCGTCGGTATCGGCACGTGGGGTATTTAGGTGGTCCACAGGACGCGACATCAGCCATGGACCGGTATCGCGGCTTCATGGAAGAGGTCGAAAAGCACCCTGAACTCAAGGTATCGCATTCTTTCGCAGGGGCGTACTCGTTTGAGGCCGGACGCGCCGAAATGCTGCGCTTGCTGGCTGACACACCTGCGGATGGCTATTTCTGCGGCGACGACATCCTGTCTATTGGTGCGCTGTCGGCCCTGCGTGACCACGGGCTTGAGCCGGGCAAGGATATCGGCATCATTGGCCTGAACGACATGGAGATGTCGCGCTGGGAAAGCATTGATCTGACCACCATTCATCAACCGATTAAGCAGATCATTACCGCGTCTGTCGATCTGGTCGAAGAGATGCTCAAAGACCCCGAACGCTATCCCGAGGCGCGGATTTTCCCCTGCCGGGTGATCGAGCGGGGCACGCTGCGGCCCCGCCCCTGACTAACGGAAGATCGGCGGGCGCGCGTCTTTCCAGGCACCGTCTTCCTTGCCTGATGCAACAGCCGCGTGCACAGCGGCGATGGAACGAAGACCATCTGCTGCGCCGGGCAATCCGTCACGCTGTTCGTCCCGAATTGCATCTGCAAGGTCGCAATAGATATTGGCCACAGCCAAGGGAAAGCCTTCGGGATGGGCTATGGCAACGCGCGACAAGCGCTGCGTGTCCGCGTGCAGCCCGGCTTCGCCTTTTTCGATGATCTGGGTGCGCCCGCCCACAGGGGTATAGATCAGCTGGTTGGGTTGTTCCGAAGCCCAGCGCAGGCCTCCGATTTCACCAAAGACCTGAATGTCAAAACCGTGTTGTCGGCCGATCGCCACGGAGGACGTCCAAAGACGACCCACAGTGCCGCCCTCCATCCTGAAATTGATCATGGCGTCGTCCTCTAACTCACGGCTGGAAATGGTCGAGGCCATGTCGGCGGACAATGATTTCACCTCGTCATCGCAGATGAAACTGGCCATGTGCAGCGCATGGATACCGCAATCCGCGAACTGGCCGGACACACCTGCCATCGCCGGGTCATAGCGCCAGCGAACACGCGGATTGTCGGCGTCGGTTGCATCGCCGTGGTGGCCATGGCTGAAATTCGTCACCACAAGGCGCACCTTGCCGATATCCCCGGCCCGAACCATCGCGCGCGCCTGACGAACCATCGGATACGCAGAATAGCAATAGTTGACCGCACAGATCTTACCCGAGCTTTCTGCCACGC
Organism: Ruegeria sp. YTSA135; assembly: GCF_059610165.1. Classification (NCBI taxonomy): domain Bacteria; kingdom Pseudomonadati; phylum Pseudomonadota; class Alphaproteobacteria; order Rhodobacterales; family Roseobacteraceae; genus Ruegeria; species Ruegeria sp. YTSA135. Next base: position 17,760 of record NZ_JBXWNC010000006.1, read on the forward strand.
GGACAATCTCTTGGCCCTCTTCCACCGTCATGGTCATCGGTTTTTCGCACAGCACGTTGAAGCCGGCCTCTAAGAACGCTTTGGCAATCTCGAAATGCGTGGAATTCGGGGTGGCGATTGTTACCAGATCAACCCGATCGTCGCGGCCTTTTTCCCCGGCCAGCATGTCCCGCCAATCGCCATAAGCACGATCAGTGGCGATGCCCAAGCGTTGCGCATAGTCGCGGCCCACATCTGGGCGATGATCCAGCGCGCCTGCGGCGAATTCGAACAAACCGTCGGCCAGCGCCCCAAGGCGGTGGGCAGGTCCGATCTGACTGCCTTCACCGCCGCCAATCATTCCCCATCTCAGCTTTGCCATGGTTCTTTTCTCTCTTTGGAATTGAAAGGATTCCGCGATCAGAAATCGCGGATGTCTTGCCACTGCCGCCGCCTGGACGAGGCTAATGCCGCGGCCAGCACCCGGTTGACCTCATGCCCGTCTCGGAAGGTGGGCCAGATCGCTTTGCCGGTATGGATCGCCTCAAGGAAATCCTTGGCCTCGATAATGATCTGGTCCTGATAGCCCGTGCCGTGACCCGGGCCTTGGCAGAAGGGTTCATAGTCGGGATGTGCAGGACCGGTCAGGATCTTGGTAAACCCGCTTTGTGCCTCGGGACCTTCGCGGCGATAAAACCACAGCGCGTTCTGGTCTTCCTGATCGAATCGCAACGCTCCCTTGGTGCCCGAAATCTCATAGGCGTAGCCCATCTTGCGCCCGGTCGAGATCCGGCTGACGTAGATATTTCCCATCGCACCGTTTTCAAAGCGGCACATAATCTGGGCATGATCGTCGTTGGTCACTTTGCCGCCGGGGCGGGTGTCATGGACAGTTTCGACCTCGGCCATAACCCCGGCAATCGGACCCATCAGGGCCAACGCCCCATTGACAATATGAGGGGCGAGATCACCGATTGTGCCGTTTGCCATACCGGTGGTCCGCCATGTGGCCGGGGCGTCAGGATCAGCATAGAAGTCTTCGGTATGCTCGCCCCGGAACCACGTAATGTCACCCAGCTCGCCCTCGGCGACAAGCTTCCGCGCGTATTGCGTGGCGGGTGTGCGAACATAGTTGAATCCGACCATATTCGTGACACCTGCCGCCTCTGCTGCGGCGACCATCGCCTGGCCGTCCTCCAGCGATGCACCCAAGGGTTTTTCGCACAGCACCGGTTTGCCCAAGGCAATTGCGGCTTCAGCGATCTGACGATGCGTCTCCTGGGGCGAGGCGATGACGACTGCGTCGACCGCAGGATCGCCCACCAACACTTTCCAATCTTCGGTCGCACGGCGAAACCCGTAGGCCGCCCGATACCGTTCGGCGCTTTCAGGAGTTGAGGCGCAGATCATCTCAAGACGCGGGCGCAGCGCCGTGTTGAACACCGCGCCAGCGGCAGACATCGCGACCGAATGGGCCTTGCCCATATAGCCGCCACCTACGATTCCAATTCCGATTTCAGGCATCTGCCGCGGCTCCGCACATAGTATTTGCAACCGGTTGCAAAATCAGTATCGTGTGAATCGATTCAACGCAAGGTCCAAACTTTGCCGACCCCACTTTGCCGGAGGACAAGACTTGAGCGCCCTGATTGACGGCATCAAAGGAAACCGCTTCGCCGTGCTGGGCCGTGCAGGCATGGACCTGTATGCCGACCCTATCGGTGTAAAAAGCGAGGATGCCGATACGTTTCACGCCGACCTGGGCGGGTCATCCGCGAATATCTGCGCAGGTCTGGTCAAACTCGGCGGATACGCGTCGCTGATCACCTCGATATCGGATGATGCCATCGGGCGGTTTTGCCTGAACCGCCTGCATCACTATGGCGTCGACACCTCCTACATCCGCGTTTTGGATGGGGTATACCGCATGTCGCTGGCGGTTTACGAAAGCCGGATCGAGAACTTTCAGAACGTCATCTATCGCAACGGCGCCGTCGATTTTCAGGTCACTGAGGAAGACATGGACAGGGTCGATTACGGGTCATTCTCGGCTGTGATCTCGGCCGGCACGGTTTTTGCCGCCGAACCCTCGCGTAGCGCCACGTTCCGCGCATTCGACAATGCACGTGCGGTGGGTCTGCCGATCATCTTCGATATCGATTACCGACCTTATAGCTGGCCCTCGCCCCAAGTGGCCGCAGATGTCCTGTCGCGCGCCGGGGAAGCCAGCGACTTGATCGTCGGCAATGACGAAGAGTTTGGTTTTATGGCTGGCGGACTCGACAAGGGGTTCGCCAAAGCCAAAGAACTGGCTGAAAAACCGGGCCGCGTTGTCATTTACAAAATGGGCGAGAAAGGCGCGATCACGCTGGTGGACGGTCAGGAAATCCGGACCGGCATCTACCCCGTCACCGCTGTTAAACCCAATGGCGCGGGCGACAGTTTTATGGCGGGCCTGCTTGCTTCGATCGCGGTGGGGCATTCATTGAAAGAGGCGGTGATGCGCGGGTCGGCCTGCGCCTCAATCGTGGTCTCACAACCCGGTTGCGCCCCTGCGATGCCAACGGTGCACGAGTTGGACGCATTCCTCGCCGATCATCCCGGCCCAACCACATAGGAGTTTCCCATGCATATTGCGCCCTATGACAACCTAAACAAACCCATCGTCGATGCCGACGACCCAACGGTGCCGCTGAATTATTTCAACATCGTCAAGCTGAAGCGCGGCGAGGCCTTCGATTACCAGGTGCCGGGCTACGAGACCTGCATCGTGCCCGCCACCGGCAGCGTCGATGTGGATGTCGAGGGCGTGCGCTTTGCCCATCTGGGCAACCGGGGCGAGGATGTCTGGGATGGCGAGCCAGAAGGTGCCTATGTGCCGTCGGGGGCCAAGGCGCAAATGGTCTGCGTCTCGGACACGGCCGAGGTTTTCGTGGCCGGCGCCAAATATGACAAAGTGCTCGATCCGTTCGATGTCCGCAAGCACGACCTTGTGCAATATGGCAGCGACGACACCAAGACCCATCGCAAGATCAAGCACATCCTCGGCCAAAAGCAGCACCACAAGGTCGGCCGGTTGCTGGTGAGCGAGCTATTCACGGTTGGCCAGGGCGGCTGGTCCGGCTTCCCCAGCCACAAGCACGACGATGATCGCCTGCCGGACGAAACCCGCCACGACGAAACCTATAACTTCCGCTTCAAACCCAACTGGGGCTCGGGTCTGCAAATGTTGCAGCGTGAAGATAACCTACCGGGGGATGCCTACCATATCGTCGATGGGTCAACGATCTGCATCGACAAGGGCTATCACCCTTGCTGCGTGCTACCGGGCTATGAAATGTACTACTTCACCATTCTCGGCGGCCTCAGCCAGCGCTCATTGGTGCAATATTTCCAACCGACCCATGCCTATCAGATCGAAACAATCCCCGGCATTAAAGACATGATTGCAAAGTTCAAATGACCCTTGTCACACTGAAAGACGTCCTGACCCCCGCCTATCAGCAAGGCTATGCTGTCGGTGGGCTGGTTACCCTTGGATGGGAAGACATGCGCGCCTATGTTGCCGCTGCCGAGGCTGAAGGCGCACCCGTTATCCTGCAAGCAGGTCCAAGCTGCCGTGACCACACCCCGTTGCCCATTCTGGGCAAAATGTTTCTCTATCTGGCTGAAAATGCCTCGGTCCCGGTCGTCGCCCATCTGGATCACGGCTATACGTTCGAAGAGTGCAAGATCGCGCTCGACAGCGGGTTTACGTCCCTCATGTTTGACGGATCTCGCAAGCCTTTGCAGCAGAATATCGATGAGACTGCTGCGATTGCCGAAATGGCGCACGCCGCTGGGATTTCATGCGAAGGGGAAATCGGTTTTGTCGGCTATTCCGGGGGCGAAGGGTCGAATGGCACCGATCCAGTCGAAGCCGCTCAATTCGCAAAAGAAACCGGCGTGGACGCAATGGCCATTTCGGTCGGCAACGTCCATTTGCAGCAGAACAAGGAAGGCGGTCTGGATGAAGATCGCATCCGTCAGATCGACGCCATGACCGATGTTCCACTGGTTATCCATGGCGGGTCCGGCGTTCCGGTCGAGCAGCGCAAGCGCCTCGCTCGCGAAACCTCGATCTGCAAGTTCAATATCGGGACCGAGCTGCGTATGGCGTTCGGCAACGCCATGCGTGAGGCCGTCAACCGCGATCCGGAAAGATTTGACCGCGTCTCAATCCTGAAGGAAACCCATGACCCGGTCGAGGCCGCAGCCCGCACCGTGATCCGGGCATTCGGGGCACCACCGCAAAAATGAACAGTCAGAGTGTAAACGCATCCCGAAAGGCTGCAAGCGCGGCCTCGGGGTCACCGGAGGCAAACGCCTCCATCGCAACCGGTCCTCGGTATCCCATATCGCTCAACGCCTGCGCAACACAGGCATAGTTGATTTCACCTGTTCCGGGCTGACACCGGCCCGGATTGTCGGCAATCTGCACTTCACCGATCCACGGCAGGCACTTTTGACACCAACGGATCAGGTCGCCCTCTCCGAACTGAGTGTGATACAGGTCCAGGTTGATACGCAATTGTGGGCGGTCGATCGCAGAAACCAACGTCAGAACATCATTGGTCGATCCAAAGGGGCAACCCGGGTGATCCAGCATGTTCAAGTTCTCTAAGGTGAATATGACACCCTCTTCTTCGGCCAGATCGCAGATGCGATTCAGGGTGTCCTGTGCTTTCAACCACATTGCTCCGGTCACAGTGTCGTGCTGCCAGATCGGAATCCCACCGTCGCCCAATCCAGTCCCATGCAGGTTCAGACGATCCACCCCCAAACGTTTGCCAATCCGGGCCGTTTCCCGAGCGGAACTTAGCAACATACCCGCGCCGTCGTCATCGGCCAGACGGCCCTTGAGATAGCCGTTCATGATCGTGAAGTTCGCGCCAATGCGCTCTAGCTTTTCAAGATCAAGATTCGGCCAGTTCCACAGGCCCACTCCGAACCCCAATTCTGTCAACCGAGCAACGCGCCACTCCATCGGCTTGTCCAGCCAAAGCATTTCTGCACAGGCCGAAAGTTGAAACGGTTGACGCATACTGCCCCCAAATCTTCGATTTCTAGATTGAGCCACCCTCGACCATGAAATTGCCTGCGCTGCACATCGCGGCATCGTCAGAGGCCAGAAACACCACCATGCGCGCCACATAGACCGGATCGATCGGATCAGGCAGGCACTGGCGATCGATCTGTTTGGCCAAAGCCTCGGGTGTGACCCACAGGTCTTTCTGACGTTTCGTCATGATCCAGCCGGGAACAACGGTATTCACACGGATACGGTGATCGCCCAGCTCACGCGCCATGGTGCGGGTCAGTCCGTGAACTGCGGATTTGGCAGTGGCGTAGGCCGGGAAACCGGCGCCCGCCTCCCACCACGAGTTTGACCCCAAGTTGACGATTGAACCGCCGCCGCGTTCAATCATGGCGGGTGCAGTGTGTTGGATGGCAAAAAACATGTGGCGGATATTGGTTGCCATCCTTTCATCCCAATAATCCGGTGTCACTGTGCGCCAGTCATGCCTGTCGTCATGGGCGGCGTTGTTGACCAGAACATGCGCTGACCCCAGTTCCTTGGTCAGTTGGTCTAATGCCGACCGCAGAGCATCTATGTCGCGCAGGTCGCATTGGGCGAACGCGTGATCGCCGTGAAGATCAGCCAGCAGCGTTTGTCCGGCAGTGGCGTTGATGTCCACAAACCCGACCTTCGCCCCCTGCGCGGCAAAGGCGCGCACGGTTTTTGCGCCTATGCCGCCGGCCCCTCCGGTAATAAAAACGGTTTTTCCCGTCAGGCTGGGGTAAGTCGCAAAGTTTTGGCTCATCCATCACGCTCCATGATCCATTCGACCTCAGGGGCCGCAACAAAGCGCCATTTCCGCAAAGGCCCGGCCATGACGTTCAGGTAGTACATCTCAAACCCGTAGGGTGCGCCGCAAGGGTGATGGCCTTTCGGAACCGCCACAACGTCGCCATCGGACACGGCCATCGTCTCGTCCAATTGTCCATCATCGGTATAGACCCGCTGTATGCCGAACCCATTGGCCGGGTTGAGCCGGTGATAATACGTCTCTTCCAGATAGGTAATCCTGGGAAAGTCGTCTTCGTCATGACGGTGACTGGGATAGGACGACCAATGCCCGTTTGGTGTGAATACTTCGGTTACCAGCAGGCTGTCGGCATAGTCTTCCGCCTCCATCGCGATGTTGTTGATATAGCGTGTGTTCACGCCTTTGCCGCGTTCGGTCAGCGTGATCCCCTCGGGGCCGATGCGACGCGCCGTGTGCCCACCCTTGCCGGGGGCGGAACAGACCGCAAGGACGCAATCGGTTTCAGCAACGGCCCGCCACTCAGTTCCGTTTGGCAGGTAAAGGCAATGGGGCGCCGTCTTTTCAAACACGTTCATCCGATCGCCCAGAATGCCCCAATCCTGCCCAGCGCCAGTGATCTGCGCCTTGCCCTCGACCATGACCAAGATAACCTCGCGGTCATCGGTGGCTTCGGCGGCTGTGTCACCAGCACGCAGGTGATACAGGCCGAATCCGACATAGCGCCACCCTGCACTTGCCGGAGTGATGTCATGCACCTTGCCACGGCGACCGTTTGGTTTCTTGAGCAAATCTGCCATGATGGTCTCCGGTATTGGACGGCCATTCAGACCGCCCGGTTCTTATTTCAGGCGATTTGCCGTGTGGTAAGCGCCGAAAGCGCATTCGCTAGCTGCACCTCAGACCACCCCTCGGCCACAGCGCGGCGCAGGATATCCGCCTGACTGTCCGGCGCATTACCCCCGACCGGAGGATCTGTGTCGAGATTGGTCGGGAAGGGATACCCCTCGGCGGTGGCGTCGATTGCGGCCTCCAACTCTGCACTGGTCAGATCGCCCCGTTGTTTCAAGGTGATGAGCGAAGGAAAAACCGCCTCGGACATCGCACGGCGATCCACGGCCTCCATCGCCCGACCAAAGGCCGAGGACACCTGCAGCAGGTTTGCCATGCGGTGAATGTCCACGCTGCGGTTTTCGCCGGCCGCATGGAACAGCGCAGGGTTGAAGAAGACGGCATCCCCCTTTTGCAAAGGTAACTGCACATAATGGTCTTCGAAATGCGCGCGGTGATCCGTGTCGTGGAAGGCAAGATATCCGGGTGCATAAAGCTGCGAGAACGGAAGCAGCTTGGTCGGGCCAGACTCGACCGGCATATCGCAATGCGCCACAGCGCCCTGCAATGTCAGAGCTGCCGTCAGAAAATGCGCATGCGCGGGATAGCGCGATGCGCTGTCTGCTGTTTGAAAGCCAAGGTGATAGTCACGATGCGCCTGCTGCGCCTGCCCGCCGGGACGCACCTGATTGATCTGTGCCGTGACTTGATAGTTCGGGCCAAGCCACGCCTCACACGCGGCGGCAATTGAGGTGTTCCCGAAATAGAGCGCAAAGCCTTCGGGATCACGCAGGCACTGTTTCTGCAACGCATTCCAAATCCGGTCATTCGCCCCAGAGGCCGCAAAGTGGTCGCCCTCACCCCCGCCGCACTGTCGTTCGTCTTCGATGATCTGGCGGAACACGTCGGTGGCCCGGTCGATCACACTCGTGTCCGGATACGCCCGCTTGAGGGCAATGACACCTGCGGATTTGGCAAGCACCCAAGCCCATTCGGCCAGCAAAGCCTGCCGCTTGTCTGCGTGCCCTAGAACCGGACGCAGAACTTGCATGTCATAGACCGGTATATTGTTTTCCACGGACGCAGCAAACGGCGCCGCGTTCGCCGAAAGGGCCTGTGAGGTCAACACCTTGAATTCGTCCAGATCACAGGATTCCCGGTCAAAATAGCCGACATATCCGAGGTCTTGATTTACCATGACATTCTCCTTTTTCATGGTTTCGGTGTTGCCCCTTGGGGCGGTGTGCTATGCGGTGATCTCCAATCCTGCTTTGTCGCAGACGTCGACGATGTGGTCGTAGCCCATTTTGGAGTAGTCGTAGGGCGGTGCCTTGGCCGGATCCTGTTCGGCTTCGACCACGATCCAGCCGTCATAGTCCATCGCTTTCAGCGCATTCGCAACTGCCTGAAAATCGATGCAACCGTCACTGGGCACGGTAAAAGCACCTGCGATAACTGCATCGAGGAAACTGAGGTTGTTCTCGCGGGCGTCCTGCACAATGGCCGGGCGAATATCCTTGAAATGGACGTGATGAACACGATCACCCCAACGGTTCAGGGTCGCCAGAACATCGCCGCCGCCGAACAGCAGGTGGCCGGTGTCAAAGCACAGCTTCACCTCTGGTCCCGAACCCTCCATCAGCCAGTTCACGTCATCTTCGCTTTCGATGATAGTGCCCATGTGATGATGATAGGCCATTGGCATGCCCTGATCGGCCATCCATTTCGCCAGCTCGGTGATATTTGCGGCATAAGCCAACACGTCGTCTTTCGACAATTTCGGCCTGTCATTGACCGGAGTCCCAATCTGCCCCTGAACCGTGTTCGAGCATTCGGCATAGACAATGCACGGGCTGTTCAGGGCCACAAATTGTTCGACTTGTGCACGTACGGTGTTCCGCTCGGTCGCGAAATCATTGACCAGGGATGCACCGGAACACCAGCCGCCACACAACGCGATATCGTTTGCCTCAAGATAGGCGCGCAGCCCTTCGGTATCGCTGGGCATCCGCTGGCCGCGCTCAACACCGGTATAGCCGATCTCGCGCGCTTCTTTCAGGGCCTGCTCCATAGTAAAGGCCGCCGTAAGATCCGGCAGGTCGTCATTCTGCCATGCGATCGGAGAGATTCCGATTTTCACGCTCATTTCGCGTTTCTTTCCTTGAGCGCGACCTCATAAGCCGCACGTTTTTCGTTTACTTCGGGGCGGGCGCTGACCTCGGGCACAGCCACTTCCCACCACGTACCGCCAAATTCGGTGGACGGGTACGGGTCAGTATCGATGACCACCACATATGGCCCTTTGATATCGCCCCGTTTAGCCAGCGCGTCTTCGAACTCGGCAATCGAACTGACCTTGACCGATGTCGCCCCCATCGCCGCCGCGTGGGCCGCAAAGTCGATTGCCGACGGTGTTTCATGCACTGCGTGATCCAGCAGGTTGTTAAACTCTGCCCCGCCAGTGCCCATCTGCAATCGGTTGATGCACCCAAACCCGCGATTGTCGGTAATGACCAAGGTGAACGCGATACCCATCATCGCCGCCGTCGCCATTTCCGAATTCGCCATCATATAGGTGCCGTCACCGGTAAAGCAGATCACGTCGCGATCCGGCTGAGCCATCTTGATACCCATCGCGCCCGCGATCTCGTACCCCATACAGCTAAAGCCGTATTCCATGTGATAGGACCCAGGCCGCGGCGCTTTCCATAGCTTGTGAAGCTCACCGGGCATCGTGCCCGCCGCGCACATCACAACCGTATCGTTACTCGAAGCCCGCTGAACCGCGCCTACCACCTGCATGTCGGTTGGCAGCGCGTTGCCCTCGCCGGGTGCGTCGGTTAGTCTGTCGACCTTGCCGAACCAATCGGCCTTCAGGGTGTCGGCAACGGACTGTGCGCGATAGCCCTTCAGACCTGCACTCAATTCCTCAAGCCCCACACGCGCGTCGGATTGCAGCGGCATGGCACCGTGTTTTTCGGCATCGTAGGCAGACGTATTCAGGCAGATCATCTCGCGGTCGGGGTTCGAGAACAGGCCCCATGAGCCGGTCGTAAAATCTTGCAAACGTGTGCCCACAGCCAACACCAGATCAGCCTCGGTGCTGACGGTGTTGGCGGGTTCTCCTCCGGTCACACCAATGGGGCCAAGGTTCAGCGGATGGTCCCAGGCCAGCGACGACTTACCTGCCTGTGTCTCGGTTATCGGAATGTTGTGCGTTTCGGCAAAGCTTTGCAGCGCGTCGGTGGCCCCCGAGTAGTGTACCCCGCCCCCTGCCACGATCACGGGGCGCTTGGCCGCCTTGATCGCGGCGACCGCCCGGGCCAGCTCGGCCTCATCCGGACGTATACGGCGCTGATACCAGACGCGCGGCTCAAAAAAGCTTTCGGGATAATCATAGGCTTCGGCCTGTACGTCCTGACAGAAGGCCAGTGTCACCGGGCCACAATCGGCCGGGTCGGTCATCGTGCGGAAGGCACGCGGCAACGCGGTCAGCAAATGCTCGGGCCGCGAGATACGGTCAAAATACCGGCTGACCGGACGGAAACAGTCGTTTGCGCTGACGGTTCCATCGGTGAAATCCTCGGTCTGCTGCAACACCGGATCGGGTCCGCGAGAGGCGAAGACATCACCGGGCAAAAGCAGGACAGGCAGACGGTTCACATGGGCCAGCGCAGCCGCCGTCACCATATTGGTGGCACCCGGTCCGATCGACGAGGTCACGGCCATCGCGCGGGTGCGCCGCATCTGCTTGGCATAAGCAATCGCGCAATGCGCCATGGTCTGTTCATTGTGACCGCGGTAAGTGGGCAGGCTGTCTTTTACGGCGTGCAGCGCTTCACCCAACCCGGCCACGTTGCCATGACCAAAGATAGCCCAGACGCCTGCGATAAACGGCTCTCCGGCTTCGTTCATCTGCGCGCCCAGATAGCGCACCAAAGCTTGCGCTGCGGTCAGTCGGACTGTCTTGCCCATTGTGATCCCTTTCAACACAAGGCCGTTCTGGCCATTCTTGTGATTTTAGTCCTTTCTGAACCGAAGAACCGAAAAGATAGAAACGGAGTCAAACCGTTCCGCCCAAGGACCCTTCCAACTCGGCCATTTCCTGACCGCCTGCCATAAGGTCCTGTAGTTGTTCGGGCGTGATTTCGCCTCGTTTCGCGGTGCCCAAGGTCTTGCCCCTGTTCAAAACAGTGAAACGATCCCCGACTGCCAAGGCGTGCCGTACGTTGTGGCTGATGAAAACAACACCAACGCCCTGACTGCGCACCTTGTCGATGGTTGCCAGAACGTTCGAGGTTTGACGCACCCCAAGGGCCGAGGTCGGTTCATCCAAAATCAGAATCTTGGCGCCGAAATACACCGCACGGGCGATGGCGACCGTCTGACGCTCGCCACCCGATAATGTGCCGACAGCCTGATCCGGCCCCCGCAGGTTGATGCCCATGTTCCGCATCTCTTCCATGCAAACCTCATTGGCGGTGTCCACGTCAAAGCGTTTCAACAGCCCCTTCCCCTTGGTCGGCTCGCGCCCCATGAAGAAGTTGCGCGTCACACTCATCAGCGGGATCATGGCAAGATCCTGGAACACGGTCGCAATCCCCGCCTCCATCGCATCGCGCGGCGTATCGAAATGCAGCGGTTTGCCTTCGAAAAAAATCTCGCCCTTGGTGGGTTTGTGAACCCCTGACATGGTCTTGATGAAGGTCGATTTGCCCGCACCATTGTCGCCCAGCAAACAGTGGCACTCACCCGGTTTGACATCAAAGCTGACTCCTGCCAGTGCGATGATATTGCCAAAGTGCTTTTCGATGTTCTTCATTTCAACGATGGGGGCCGCGTCGGTCGCATCGCCGTGATGGAACTTGGTATCTTCGGTCATATCAGCGCTCCCCGGTTACGCGTTTACGGATCGCGTTGTTGAACAGAACTGCAATCAGCAGCATCGCACCCAGGAACACCTGGAACCAGTCCTGATCGAAATCGGTATAGGTCAGCCCAATGACCACCATGCCAAAGATGATCGAGCCAAAGAACGCCCCAATGGCCGAGCCATAGCCGCCGGTCAGCAGGCAGCCACCAATCACGGCTGCGATGATCGCTTCGAATTCCTTTTGGAAACCGCGGCGCGCGTCGGTTGAACCCGCGTCCATCACGGTGATGATGGCCACCAATGCGGCGCAGCAAGCCGTCAGCATGAACAGCGAGACCTTGACGCGGTTGACCGGCACGCCTGAGTTTGACGCAGCAATCCTGTCGCCACCTGAAGCAAAGATCCAGTTCCCCGCAGGGGTACGCAGCAGAACATAAGTGGCGGCTAGCGCCAGCGCGATAAACCACAGAATTTCGACCGGGATTCCCGGTACTTTCGGCGCACCGCTTTTGAACGTGTCGATCAGGCCATTGGCCGCCAGCCAACTGAACAGACCCCCAAACGCTTCGCCCGCAAAGAACGGTGCCAGCCAGTCATTTTCGGTGGCATCCCGCACTCCCCGCAACTGGGTTGAGCCACCGGTTGCCATTTTCAAACCAACCAGAGACAGGCCGCGCAGGATAAACAGAAACGCCAGAGTCACAATAAATGATGGAAGACCAGATCGGATCACAATGTTGCCGTTGACCGCGCCGACCATGGCCGCAAAAACAAAAGTCATCGGAATGGCAGCCATCAGCGGCAATTGCCAGGTGACCACGCAAACACCGAAAAACAGGCCAGAGAATGCCACCATCGACCCAATCGACAGGTCGAACTCTCCGCCAATCATCAGCAACGCGGCCCCAATGGCAAGGATGCCCAACTGAGCGGCAGGCGTCATGAAATTCATCACACCGGCCAGGGTAAACATGGACGCATCGGCGGTGATTGCAAAGAAGATGAACACCAGGATTACACCGGCCATTGCGCCGAGTTCGGGGCGTTTCATCAATTTGGTCAGAAACGGTTCGCTCTTGACCCTTTCGTCAGCTGCGACGGGCGCTGATTGGCTCATGCTCTCCTCCCACTTAGGTTGAAACGGCGCAAGCCACGCCGTTTCCGTTGTCACAGACCAAAAGGCTTAGCGGATACCTTGAGCTGACAGATCAATCACCTGCGCAGCCTTTTCCTGAGTGACCAGGTTGGGACCCGAGGGCACATTACCGCCGGGCATAAGGCCGTACTTGGCGTGCAGCCCCATGAAGTTCACCGCCAGGTAACCTTGCAGATACTGTTGCTGGTCAATCGCAAAAGCCGCATCGCCATCCGCAATCGACTGCAGGAAGTTTGCTGACAGGTCAAAAGAGGCAACGTTCACCTCGCGGCCCGATCCTTTGACAGCCGCAACAGCAGGCTCACCCGCCGAACTGGCGCCCAGCGCCATGACGGTGTCCACGGCCTCGTTCGAAGCCAAAGCTGCGGAGACCTTGGATTCGATTTCCGATGGGTCGTTCGAGGTTGGAAGCACTTCGACCTCTCCGCCAAACCCTTCAGCGAAGCCTTCGCAACGCAAGTCCAGCGCGACGTTGCCTACTTCGTGGTTGACGCAGATCGCTGTTGTTCCGCCCATCGCGGCCAGCGCCTCGCCTGCGGCCTTGCCGGCATCGAATTCGTCCTGGCCAACATGCAGCAACGCACCCAACTCCTTGGACACGTCAGACCCCGAGTTGATCGAGATCACCGGAATTCCGGCCGCGACCGCGCGTTCAATTGACGGCCCCAGCGCGTCTGCATCCGGGATCGAAACGATAAGCCCATCGGGTTCCTGGTTCACGGCGGCGTCGATCAGCTGCGACATGGCCACCATGTCGAAGGTCTCGGGCGCGCGATATTCCACGTTTACGCCGACATCCTTACCGGCCTGCTCGACCCCGTTCTTGACGACATTCCAAAACGCGTCATTTGCCTGACCGTGCGACACAACCACGATTTCCTGCGCGAATGCTGGCGCGGCCAGAGCCAGAGCACCGGCAGCCAGTGCGCCTTTTACGAACTTATTCATTTGGTTTCCTCCCATAAGAACAGTCTGTCTTTTGTGGGGCGTCAGCCCCAATCATCCGGACGAACCGAATCTCCTCTGCTCCGCAAGCTGGCGGAGCTTGCTTCAGTTTCCGGATATCCCATCATTTTGCAACCGGTTTCAAAACCTCCTCTATTGCAACCGGCTGACCTGACTGCATAGAACGGGTCGCAGCCTCGGCCATGGCAAGGGCGGCGACGCCATCCTCAAGCGTCACGGGCATCGCCGAACCAGCCTGAACGGCCTGCACAAAAGCATCCCATTCTGCGCGATAGGCGGGCATATAGCGTTCTAAGAAAAAGTAGGTTGGCTTCGCCGCGGTGACGCCATCAGCGGTGGATTTTACAACAGCGTGTTCCAGAATATTCTGCGCTTGAAGCATGCCGCCCGATCCCAACACCTCGATCCGCTGATCATAGCCATACACTGCGCGACGCGAATTCTTGATCACCGCAATCTGACCTTCGGCGTATGTCATGGTGACAACACCAGTGTCCACGTCACCAGCGCGCCCGATCTCGGGGTCCACAAGCGACGAGCCAACGGCGGAAATCTGCACGGGCAAACGGCCCATCAGATAGTTTGCCATGTCGAAATCGTGGATCATCATATCCCGGAACAACCCGCCCGAATCCTTGATATAGCTGACCGGCGGCGGCGCGGGGTCGAAAGAGGTGATCGAAAGCATCTCGGGCGTACCGATTTCACCCTGATCCGCCGCAGTTTTCAGCGTTGAAAAGCTTGGGTCAAAGCGGCGGTTGAATCCCACCATCACCGGCTGTTCAGTGTTCGACACTGCCGCCTGACATGCCAGCGCTCGCTCAAGATTCAGGTCAATAGGCTTTTCACACAGAACCGCCTTTCCCGCCTGTGTTGCGGCCTCGATCAGGTTTGAATGCGTGTCGGTCGGCGTCGCAATCAGGATGGCATCAATCGACGGATCGGCAATGATGTCATCAGAGGTACTTACCCTGCCACCCTGTTCGGCAGCCAGGCTTTCAGCCGCATCTGAGATCGCATCAGAGACTGCGCAAAGCCGACTTTGAGGATGCGCAGAAATGGTCTGTGCGTGCACCCGGCCAATCCGCCCCGCGCCAAGCAGTCCAATTCTGAGCATGCGATCCTCCTGATTCTTCAATTGAATCCACCATGGGTATTTTTGCAACCGGTTGCAAGAATTTTTCTAAGCTGGCTAAACAACATCGCAAAACCCGCGGACACAGCGGCAAAACGGAATGAACTGAGGTCAATCGCGGAACCGTTCCGCCAAAGCGTGATTAGCCCTGCGCCATGCCCAATGCGTGCAAAAGATGCGGCCATTCCTCATCATATGGTGGCAAGCCAATTGACCAGATTGCGCCTTGGGTCACGCACTCATCTCATCGACCAGAAAGTCGAGAAATACCCGAACCTTCGAGACTATAAAGCGCCTTGAGGGGTATACCGCATAGAGCGCCGTTTCATTCGGTGTCCAGTCCATCAAAACTGGGCAGAGTTGTCCCTCGGCAATGTCCTGCGCGACATACATTCGGGGAATAACGCTGATGCCAAACCCCGCACACAAAGCGTCGCGGACGGCAAGGCTGGAGGAAACCTTATAGCGCCCGCTTATGGGCACGCTCGCCGTTCGTTTACCGTTTCGGAAAGTCCATTTCGTAGCATGGTCTGACAAGCTGAATTGAATACAGTTGTGCTCTGCCAAGTCCTCAGGCTGCCGGGGCCAACCATGTGTTTCCAAATACGATGGCGCCGCGCAAAGCACATGATCCATTGTCGCCAACTTGCGTGCGATGAGGCCCGAATCTTCGAGGTTGTCGCTGCCGCGCAGAGCAATGTCAAAGCCTTCCTCAACAAGATTCACCCGGCGGTCATCAAGCCTCAGATCCAACGAAATTTCGGGATAGCGTTGCAGGAATTTCGGAATTGCGTCCGACAGGCGGACAAGCGTGACTGTCATCGGGGCGCTGACGCGCAGCAATCCCGAAGGTGTGTTCTGCGCAGCCTGAAGTATGCCGTCCGCTTCCGCGAGGTCGTCTAGCACCTGCACCACGCGTTCAAAATATAGGGTTCCGGCCTCAGTCAGGCTCATACGCCGTGTGGTGCGGTTGATGAGGCGCACAGAAAGATGTGCTTCCAACTCGCTGACGTTTTTACTGATCGCAGCGGGCGACAGGCCCAACTGCCGTGATGCTGCTGCAAAGCTGCCAAGCTCAACAACGTTTCGAAAGACGGTCAGTGCGGTCATACGATCCATTGTCATTCACTATCAGTGAATGATGTTTTCACCAAACACTACATTCTCCACTCGGTGCGACGAGAGTATTTTTGATCATGACGGTGGCGGGGCAAGTCAACCGCATACCACACGCCGAACAATCAATACCCGAAGTATAAAGGAGAGTTTTGATGCAAACCGCAAGAACCCCTCATCACCCTGTTGAACCGATCTTCCTGTCGCGCTGGTCGCCGCGGTCCTACGACGCCTCTGCAATGCCCGAACAGGATCTTATGACCATTCTTGAAGCAGGCCGCTGGGCACCGTCCGCCTATAACGTGCAGCCGTGGCGTTTTCTTTATGCCAAGCGCCAAGACGCGCACTGGTCTACTTTCATCTCGTTGCTGAATCCGTTCAATCAGCAATGGGCTGCTGAGGCTTCGGCGCTGGTCTTTCTGGTGTCAGATACCGTGATGCCCGGCGACGAAACCCGGCCCGATGCGGTGTCGCATTACAATAGCTTCGATTCAGGCGCTGCATGGGCACAGATTGCGCTTCAGGCCACCGCGCTTGGGTATGCCGCTCATGCGATGGCGGGCCTTGCCTTTGATCGCGTGTCCGAGGTGCTGGAACTGCCGGACCGATTCAAGGTGGAGATTGGGATCGCAATCGGGCGTCAGACCGATGCCAACCGCCTTCCCGAGGAACTGCAAACTCGTGAGACTCCAAGCGACCGGATGCCACTGGAGCAAATTTCATTTTCGGGCCCATTCCCAAGCCGGTTCAACCCGATAGCAGCGGAGTAGGAGGTTGAAATGCCGACGCAATTGAGTAACCCCATCTCAAAATCCAGAACCGGCCTTGACCTGCCGGTACATGGATTGATGCTGGTGGCGACATTTCTTGTCGCCACGTCTTTTCCGGTCGCGTCGGCCATCACCGCCGGTCTCGACAGCGTTGTGCTAACGCTGATCCGGTTTGCCCTTGCGACCCTGTTGTTTGCGCCACTTGTTATTTGGCGCTATGGACTTGTTCTGCCGACGCTGAGCGATTTGCTGCGGTACGGGGTGCTGAGCCTTTTGATGGTTGCGTTTTTCTGGTGCATGTTCGCCGCTTTGCGCACGACAACGCCATTGAACACTGCGGCAATATTTGCGCTGCACCCAATCATCACGGCCACCATGGCCGCTATCCTCTTGCGCGAGAAGATGTCGCTTTCGGCGCGCGTGGCCTTACCCATCGGAGCCGTCGGCGCGATCTGGGTCATTTTTCGGGGGGACCCGCAGGCGTTCATCTCGCTTGAAGTCGGCGCAGGTGATTTGGTGTTCCTGGCAGGTACAGTCGCGCTCGCGGCTTACAGTACACTGGTGAAAGTCCTGCACAGAGGTGAGCCGATGGCCCGGATGACCTTTTGGATTCTGGCGACCGGCGCTGTCTGGTTGCTGTTGCTGTCACTTCCACGACTGGCCGAGGTGCAATGGTCATCGATCCCGACGCAGGTATTTGCTGGAATCGCATACCTGTCGATTTTTACCACGATTGTAACGTTCTTCGCGCTTCAGTGGAGCACCACACGGATCGGGCCAACGCGTGTGGCATCTTACACGTTCCTAAACCCGGCCCTTGTTCTGTTTATCGGCTTGGCTTTGGGGGACAGCTTGCCGCCAATGGCGACATGGCCGGGTGTGATGCTGGCGATTGTTGCAACACTTGTTCTGCAAGCGAACCTTAAAGCCCGGAGCGATGACGCAAAACCCGTAACGCGCCCGAACCCACAAACCTGAACCTGTCGGGGTGAAATGACCAGAGAAGTGGCGAGCCGTGGAGGACTCGAACCCCCGACCTGAGAATTAGAAGTTCCCTGCTCTAATCCAGCTGAGCTAACGGCCCACTCATATTCGCGCTGTATCAGGCAATTGTTATGGATTGTCAACTTGGTGAAGAGCAGGGAAACCTTGGTGATTTGTCACCGCTTAACTTAAGCAATCGACACCGTTGATAAGGTCTTTTTTGAGCGCAGGTTAGCAAAAATACGACTGCGGCTATATGCAACCGGAACCCCACGGTCTGAAGTCTAGAGCCGGTACGGGGCGCTTGATCTGCGACCCTAAAGAGCCAACCGCATAAAAGCGCTGTTGGGATCGTCTTCGTACCCGATGATCGGCCCACAGTAAGCGTAGCCCAATCCTTCATACAGTTTCCGCGCGGCGTCATATTCCGGAAGATGGGCTGCGCCGGTTTCCAGGACCAAGGCTGAAACACCCTCGGAGCGCGCTTGATCTGCCAGGTGCTTCATCATCTGCCTTGCCAGACCGCGCCCGCGCATTTCCACCAGAATATGTACCGACTTTATCTCGGCCGTACCGTCCGGCAGTGCCTTGAGCGCACCGCATCCAACTGGCTGACCTTCGTGGTAGATCGCCCAGACCCTAACATCAGGACCGGCCAACGCTTGCAGATCCAAGGTGTGATTGCTTTCCGCGGGCCCTGCCGTCTGGCTGTGGGCAAAATGGGCCGTAATCACCGGGCGCAACGCGTCAGATGTTGGGTCAACGCGCCTGATCTCGATCATTCAGTGGGTCCAGGCACCACGCCGGTCAGGAGCGAAGTTTTCGCCATACCCACGGGCGCGCAGGTTTGGTTTGCGCTTGTGCGGCTCGCTGACCTGCACCTCGATCCCGTTATCCTTGGCGTAATCCAGCGCCTCTTCCTTGGTGTCGAACTTCAGGCGCACTTGGGTTTGCGTGTCACTGGACGAGGTCCAACCCATGAGTGGATCAACCTCACGCGCCGAAGCGGGGGCGTATTCCAAAACCCACTTTCGGGTTTTGGCCATCCCCGAGGTCATCGCATTCCTAGCAGGCTTGTAAATCCGTGCGCGCATGTCGCCTCTCCGTACTCACTTGGCTATTGCTGTATATGCGCCAGACACGCGGCGCGGACAAGTCCGCAATTGTCGCAATTTTGAGGATCGGATATGCCCTCTTGAACAAGAACAAAAACAGACCAAAATCAGGCGCGAAAGGAATCCCCTATGGCATACGCTCATTCCGACAAGACCCAGCTGACCGTCGATGACGTTCGCGCCCGCCTGAAACTGGAAGGCGGCAGGCCCTTCGTGATGCAGACCGAGTTCAACCCCGCAGGCGATCAGCCGACAGCGATCAAGGAATTGGCCGGCGGTGTTCTGGACGGTGAGCGGGATCAGGTTCTGCTTGGCGCGACCGGGACGGGCAAGACCTTCACCATGGCCAAGGTGATCGAGGAAACCCAGCGCCCCGCCATCATCCTTGCGCCCAACAAGACACTTGCGGCACAGTTATACGGCGAATTCAAGGGCTTCTTTCCCGAAAACTCGGTCGAATACTTCGTGTCATATTATGACTATTACCAGCCCGAGGCCTATGTGCCGCGCTCGGACACGTACATAGAAAAAGAATCCCAAATCAACGAACAGATCGACCGGATGCGCCACTCGGCCACCCGCGCGCTGTTGGAACGCGATGACGTGATCATCGTGGCCTCGGTCTCGTGCATCTACGGCATCGGTTCGGTTGAAACCTACGGCGCGATGACGCAGGACGTGAAGGTGGGCAAGGAGTATGATCAGCGGCAGGTGATGGCCGATCTGGTCGCGCAGCAATATCGCCGCAACGATCAGGCGTTTCAGCGCGGCTCGTTCCGGGTGCGTGGCGATTCCTTGGAAATCTGGCCCGCCCACCTTGAGGACCGCGCGTGGAAGCTCTCCTTCTTCGGTGAGGAACTAGAGCAGATCACCGAATTCGACCCTCTGACCGGTGAGAAAACCGACACGATGGAGCAGATCCGCGTCTACGCCAATTCCCACTACGTAACGCCAAAGCCAACAATGCAACAGGCGATCATCGGGATAAAAAAGGAACTGCGCATCCGGCTCGACCAACTGGTCGGCGAAGGCAAACTGCTCGAAGCCCAACGTCTGGAACAACGCACTAATTTCGATCTGGAAATGCTTGAGGCCACCGGCGTTTGTAACGGGATCGAGAACTACTCGCGTTATCTGACAGGTCGCGCACCGGGTGAACCGCCCCCGACCCTGTTCGAATTTATCCCCGACAACGCCATTGTCTTTGCCGACGAATCCCACGTCTCAGTCCCGCAGATCGGCGGCATGTACCGGGGCGACTATCGGCGCAAGTTCACGCTGGCCGAACACGGGTTCCGCCTGCCCTCCTGCATGGACAACCGACCGCTGAAGTTCGAGGAATGGGACGCCATGCGCCCGCAATCCGTCTTCGTTTCGGCCACCCCTGCCGCGTGGGAGCTGGACCAATCCGGCGGTGTTTTCACTGAACAGGTGATTCGACCCACCGGGTTGCTGGACCCCGAGGTTGAAATCCGCCCCGTGTCGATGCAGGTGGACGATCTGCTGGACGAGGTGCGCAGGGTCGCCGCCAATGGCTATCGCACGCTGGTCACGACGCTGACCAAACGCATGGCCGAGGACCTGACCGAATACCTGCATGAACAGGGCATCAAGGTCCGCTACATGCACTCGGACATCGACACGATTGAACGCATCGAAATTCTGCGCGATCTGCGGTTGGGCGCGTTCGATGTGCTGGTCGGCATCAACCTGCTGCGTGAGGGGCTCGACATCCCCGAATGCGGGCTGGTCGCCATTCTGGACGCGGATAAAGAGGGCTTTTTGCGGTCCGAAACCTCGCTGATCCAGACCATCGGCCGTGCCGCGCGAAATGCCGATGGACGGGTGATCATGTATGCCGACAAGATCACAGGTTCGATGGAGCGCGCCTTGGGTGAAACCAACCGCCGTCGCGCCAAGCAGATCGCCTATAACGAGGAACACGGCATCACACCTGCAACGGTGAAAAAGAATGTCGAGGACGTTCTGGCCGGTCTCTACGAAGGCGACGTGGACATGAACCGCGTCACTGCCACCATCGACAAGCCGATGCACGGTGCAAACCTTGAGGCCCATCTGGACGGGTTGCGCGAACAAATGCGCAAAGCCGCCGAGAACCTAGAATTCGAAGAGGCCGCCAACATCCGGGACGAGATCAAACGTCTCGAAGCGGTCGACCTCGCCATCGCTGACGATCCCATGGCGCGCCAATGGGCGGTCGAGAAAGCCTCGGAAGACGCAGTGAAATCACGCGGGCGATCAACGGCTGGGAGGCCGGGGCAGCGGGGTGGGAATGTGAAGCGTAGGCGAAAGTAAAAACCGCTTACTTGCGTCCCGCCCTATTGAGATTCAAAGTCAATTGCCCAGAGGTCAACCGTTGCGAATTTGAATGAAACCGCAAAAACCAATAAAATCGGCCAAATAAACCCGTGAAAATTATCGCTTGCTTGCTCGCCGGTTTCACGTTCCGAAATTTTGGGACTGTGTAGTTGCCGGTATGCCAATCCTGCTTCAGCTACAGAGTCTTCAGCAGATTTCAAGAGACTTCCGTAGTTCGCCTCCTCACTCAGGGCTAGATCAAGCATTCGATAGAACCGAAGGTCGTAACTACCAAATATTTTCGCACTAATTTGCTCCGCTACACTTGAGCTGGACGCATCATTAACGGTGCTTAATAGGTCGCTTGCATTAGAAACAGAAGAGAATTTTGTGAGCTGATTTATTCGATGGTCGATTGCCTCAACTGGAGTGAAACAGTTTCCGGCAAGCTCCACTTTTGCGTCCGGCTCGCTCTCAGCTTTGCCACTTTGCCGAAAGGTTTCAATTGCCGAGCATTCATTCGCGTTGGTTACCGCTTTTTTTCTTTCGTCCAGTTGTTCCGCAGTCAACAGGCGGGCCGTTTCTCTAATTTCACCTAAGAATTTGTTAGAATCCGCAAATATTTTGAGGAGAATTTCTTCGTGGCTCCGTAGCCACTCCGATGTTTCCAGTTTTTCTACATAGTCGGAGTAAATCTTAGCTCTTTCTCGCCGCACTTCAGCGTCCAAAAACACAAACAAGAGTGCCACTGATATAAAAAGTAGGTCCCACACATTCACTGCGTTCTTGGGAAGAGCATTAACGGTACCGTGAATAATTCCTGCCAATGCAGAAAGTGCGGCAAAAATGAAAAATGCCCATTTTGAATCAACATATTGTTCAACGATCAGCGCAAAAACACCCAAACCAACCAAAATGATAAAGTGAAAAAATAGACTGCGTTTTAGAAGATTTTCAACCAACATCCTTCTCTACCCATTTTAGATTTCCTCAAACAGCAAGCGTAGGATGGGTTTTCAACCTATCACCGTCAGACCTACGAATTCTTGATTGGGTAAAACCCCCTCCTAAACCCCCAACTCCGTCCGCATTTTCCTGGTCAGTTTGGCTACAACCAGATCATAAGACGTCACGATATGCTCGCGTAGGGATGTGTCGCTCATCCCGCGTTTTTCGTAGACCTGTAGCCATTTCATCCCCCGTGAGGCCAGATAGGGGGCGGGGCGGATGCCGGGCTCATCCTGCAGCACCTCAAACGCCAGATCGGTGGCTTTGAACGTGAAGGCATCGCGCCCCTCGTTCCAGCCGCAGATGGCAAACACCTTGCCACCCACTTTCCACACATCCGCATTACCCCATTGCACCACGTGAGACGTGGCTTTGAGGCTGGCGCAAAAACTGTTGAACTCATCGCGTGTCATCGCCCGAAGATTGGCGATTGATCGAAATAAGGCAAGCTGTGTCGGGCTTTATCCCTTGTCCCAATGGACAACTACATCAAACCCGGCAGGCGATGGCGGGCCTTCGAGGAACTCGGCAAAATGGCCCCACAGCTCGGCCACTTTGGGCGCGTTTGCGTTTGATTTCTCCTCGCTTTGCACGACAGCAACAACAAAACCGGTGCCGTCTTCATTCATGACATTGGTAAAGCTGTGCATACCGTCCATGCCCATGATCTGATCTTTCAATTCGTTCATTTTGGCCTCGGCAGCATTCCGCATGCCGGGCTTCATTTTGAACTGAGTAATGCGTGCAAACATGTCTTTCCTCCCTGTCAGGGCGAAACCCCCAATGACGGCCAAAACGGCGCGTCAGGTGTAGTGTAACATACCCTTGGGGATTCTCTCAGACTTCGGGATCAGGGCCGCACGAACTTGGCGGTTCCGACCCTGCGCGCTGCGGGTGCCTCGGTGTGCTGCGGCGGCTCGCTTGGTTCGAAAACCACGCTACGCGTGTCGCAGGCCACGCCATCGCCGTCCGGGTCGTTGCGCTTATGGTAGCCCGGCCCACCAGCCACAAAGGGTCCCGGCACTATGTTTTCGACCGCCTCACATCCAGCCAAGGCAATCAGGTGCAGCAAAGCCTCATCATGTTCGAATTCCGAGGTCCGCAAATAGACGCCGACCGCGATGCCGATAGTGGTCACCGGCAGCATAAGAACCATGAGCATGATTCTGATCGGCGACAGGGCGCGCTTGCGCAACGCCTCTGCCCGTCGCTGGCGTCGCGAAACTTTCGGGGCGGGGGTGTCCATGTTTTCTATGCGCGTCTTGTGGGACATGGCATTCTGTTAAACCGAGTTTGTGGCGAAACCGAGACGTAAGACCGGCCGGAAACCAGCCCTCGCACAGACCCACAGATGTGGTTATCGTTTGAGCTCTTGAAATAGCGAGACAGAAGACATGAGCCGAACCGACCCCTTCCGCCCGGTCGACAATACTGCCCGTACGCTGGCGCGCGAGTTGATCGATGGCGCGCGCCATGCCGCCCTTGCTACCTTGCGACCGGACCTTGGGCTGCCTTCGGTATCGCGTATCGCGCTGGCCACGGATGACGCAGGCGGACCGGTGACGCTGATCTCGACTCTTGCGGATCATACTCAGGCGCTGCGTACCAACCCGGCCTGTGCGCTGCTGGTCGGGGACCCCGGCGAAACCGGTGACCCCCTGACCCATCCTAGATTGACGCTGCACGCCAAAGCGTTGTTCATTCCACGCGAAAGCGCTGACCACACCACTTTGCGGTCGCGGTATCTGACCCTGCGACCGAAAGCGAAACTCTACGTCGATTTCGCCGATTTCGGTTTTGTTCGGTTCGACATCTCAGATGCCTTGCTAAATGGTGGATTCGGCAAAGCGTGGCGGCTTACCCAAGCAGATCTGTGGCCCGATCAGCGCACCACGTGAACCGCGCAGGCGGCATGACGCACCACATGGTTGGTGGTCGACCCCAGCAGAAGGTCCTGCATGCCCGGCCGGTGCGACGCCATGATAATCAGGTCCGGTTTGTGGGTTTCCGCCCAGTCCAAAATAGTGCGTCCGGAATGCCCCTCAACCACCTCACCGGTCGCATTGGGCAGTTTGGCCGCCAGGTCATCCAACTCGACCTTCAGGGCCTTGCGGGCCTCGGACAAGTATTCGGGTGGCATATACGAAATTGCATAGCTTGGTATGTGTTCGACCACATGCAATAGCGTGACCCTTGCATCTGGCGTAGAGAGCAGTTCAGCCAGTTTTAGCGGTCCGGAAATGTCCCGTTCAGCATCAAAGGATATGGGGACAAGAATATTGTGGTACATGGCGAGCGCCTCCGTTTTCGTTTCTGCAACCTGGATGGCGCGGCGCGCCAAGTCATTGATCCAGGTCAGAAACTGCCGAATGTTTCAGCCACGTCATACATGACCGGCTCAAAGCTTTTGCACAGCTCGTTGATCTTGCGGTTGCGATCCCGCATTTCAGAAGTGCGCAGCATAGCCAAAAAATCCTCGCGTCGGGTCCATTGCGAATAGTTGGCAATTCGCGTCTGTGCATCATTGACGTGCAGACCAGCGGCAACGAACCCTGGCTGTTTCGAAATAAACTCGGAATAGGCATCGGTCAGCGCCTCAAGCAGATCTTGGCAGGTGCCCGGAGTCATTTCAAAAGTGGTGATTACTGTCTGGACGCTCGCATTTTCGGAAATTTTCGGCATCTGGATACTCCCTTATCTACCCCAAGACTAACACAGTATTTGGTAAGGTCTTGCGTTTCGCTGGATGACGCTGCCACTTTTGTTGGTTTCCAAGAAATAAACAAAATACTAACCATCCGTTAACCACACGGGCCGATGCTCTGCGCATGTGCCGAGTCGTTTTTCTATTTTTACTCCTAATGGCTGCAGCCCCGGCTTGGTCTGGCGCCTGGCTACGTGAAAAGGATGCAGCATTTACTGCGGCCTCGGTTACGGCTTTCAAAGACCCGGATGGGAGCTACAACTACAAAACCGCGCTGTATGCCGAATTTGGGCTTAGGCCAAAAGTGACAATCGGTTTGGATTTGGAACAAAACCGGGACTACTTTGGCCACGCACTTGTATTCGCGCGTATTCCGGTTGCTGATTTCGACAACTGGGGGCGTTTTGCAGCAGAGTTCGGCACTGGCGCGCACTACAGGCTGCTTGGGTCTTGGGCGATGTACAAATTGACCCTGTCTTACGGCAAGGGGTTCCAGACCGGGTGGGGCAACGGATGGTTGGCGGTTGACGCGGCATGGGAGAACCGCACGCATGAAGCAGTGTTCCGAAAGCTCGACATTACCACTGGCCTGTCCGGGGACAGACCACTTAACCCCATGATGCAAATTGAAACAAGCTACACGCCTGAAAGCTCACTGTTCTGGACTGTTCGGCCCTCGGTCCTGATTCGTGGGCGAGACAGCGGAAGTACCTGGGTGCTGGGGCTTGAACGCAACAAGGCCCGCAACGACACGGGTGTTAAATTTGCACTCTGGAACACGTTCTGAAGTCAGCGAATTGGACGCCCTTACGGGGGCGGCCACAAAGGACATTAGCTTTCCATACGAATGAGGGTTGAGACTTCGCCACTCACAGCCTCGGGCCACCGCAGGTTTATGGCGTCTCGCGCGGCTCCCTGCTCCAACTCGACATACGGGGCGGCATAAGCCGTCAAGCCAAATACGTTCTTCAGCGGCCCCAGCGCCGTAACCGCATCGCAGCTGCGTGCGAAGCCGCCAAATGGCAGCTCTCCTGCGGCCTGAATCGACCATGCCTGCGATGCGGAACCTTGCGAATGTGTTACGCGCAAGGGGTTCGCAACTTTTTGGTCCACCCCATGAAATGTATTGTTTTCGAACATGACATTCCGATGCGCATAGTTGTTCAGGCTGGCAAAAGAAGTATCCACCTGATCTACCCGATTGATGCTTCCGCTTGTGGACCGAAACTTGTTTCCTGTGACGACCACACCATTCAGAAAATGCCCCGCGCCATGGGGGCGGATGGTGATGTAGCTGAACCAGGGCGCAACTTCACTGGAATAGAAAATATTGTCGGTGATTGCCATCGAACTGAACGAAAACCCGGCCCTGTAGACAGGATCTGCATCCCGTTCGTTGGTCCACTGGACAAAGCAGTTGTCGATATAATTCCCCGAGATGGTCGAACTGTTATACGTGCCGATCATGATCAATCCGGGACTGCGAACGCCTTGCGGAATGCTGTCACCCTGGAAAAAGTGATTGCCAAGGATCATGTTGTTCGTGCCGCCCAGAACGGCAAAATGCAGGAACCGCACGGCCCTATTGTGGCGCAGCTTTACATCATTGGCCGTGGCATTCAGTGCGATGGACTTGCGATCCGAAACATTGAAAGATTCCTCGGTGGACAGGAACTGGCAAGTGTCGATCAACATTCCCTGACATCCCGTCCCGATCGAGGTGATCCCGCGGTCTTTGGGGCGGCTGATAAAACAGTTCGCCAGCGCGAAGGTGCTGCCCGACGGAGCCAGACGGATGGCGCTGCTGCGGCCGTTGCACTGAAATTCGACCTGTTCCATTCCAAATTTGCGCAGGGTGCTGAAACCGCTGAAATCCAGTAGATATTTGAATGACAAAAAGGTGAAGGTCTGCGTTCCGGCAGCATCATAGATAGGCGCGTTCAGCGTAATCTCACCCGCGCCCTCATTCTTCGAGCGGACATAAATCTCGCGCCCGACGCCGCTGCCCTGCACAAGCGAACCGACCGGGATGTTGGCAACATTGGCCACGTTCACCAGACGTGTGGGGTCGTTGGGGTTGTATGTTGCGACCGAGGTGAAAGTCTCGGTATCCCAGGCCGAGTTGTTTTGGACGTCGAATTGTCCATTGCGGATCACACGGCGGGTTGAGAAACCGGATTGCCGGTTCGGAACCGCAGCAGCCATATCAATCGGTTCGGTGACCGACACCTTGCGCCCACCCATATCCAATGACTCATGGTCCGAATTGTTCAGCAACGCCTGAAACGCTTTTTTAAACGCCAGCATTTCGTTGCCAAAAGCATTGATATAGGTCGGCAGATCAAAGCTTTTGGTCAAAAGCAGCATCCTATCGTCCGGCATCGTAACTGTGCCCTCGAAATCAATCTCAGATGCCATTGAGGTGTTCTGCGCCAGAAAATAGGTCCCTTCGGGAACAAACACCCGACGACCGTTGGCCGCCTGATCCGCAGCTTCGAACGCGGCGGAGTCATCTGTTACTCCATCCCCAACAGCACCAAAATCACGGACGTCCACTAGGCTGATCAGGTTTCGCAGAAACACGCCGGTGACGTCTGTGATCTCAATATCATCGACACGCACCACGGCTCCGTTCGCGCCGTCAATGTCGATACCGAAATGGCCGTACAGCGCCTCAACGCCCCAAGGCATGTCGACACCGGGCCGTTGGCCTGTACCGACAATTGCGGTGATTTCATGCACAGTGCCGTAACCAGATAGCTGCGTTGCCGGTCCCTGCTCAACAACACCGGTGACTTGCACATCCCCGGCACCGCCCGCCCAGCCCGCGATACGCACATCGGGTAGCGGGCCGCTGATGGCTTTAACGCGTGCTTTGATCTGCAAATAACAGCCCGGCAACAGCGGGGTCTGGCCCATGTAACGCAAGCGCTGCGTTGCATTGACCTTCAAGATTTCGAGGCACCCGCCGAAATCCGCATCAGCCGGTACAAACGCGCCGTTTCCCGACCCGTCGTAGGTAGGAGAACCCGGCGTTCCGTCGCCACTGGACCACACACTCAGACCATTCGCGAAAGCAGGCGGCATGAACACGATGCCGTCGGTGATTGCCTTATTCATAGAAATCCCTTTCCCAGTTGCGCCTGCGGCGGCCCGCCATGCGCATGAACCCAGTGTCCGGGGTCACACGCCCCGAACGCAAAAGCCTGAGTACTGAAAAGGGATTAATCGCCGATCATGTCACCGTGACGGTGGTGTTGCGTCAGGCCGTAGGGTCGGAATTGCCCAAAAGCTGTACGCCGTTGATTTTCCACCCATTCCCAAGCGGAACCATTTGGTAATCGAGAATATGCACCTGGCCATCAATGTCGGTGATCATGACCTTTTGCCATAGCGATCCAGCCACGTCTCGCAGCTCCAGAAACCGCACTTCTGACGGGCGCCATACCATCGGATAGCCACGCTTCACCATCACGCCAAAATTCTCGGGCGTCTGGAACAGGCGCTGGATACCGGGGCTGGCATAGGTAAAGGCTGTGGCAAAGTCATCAGCCTCAAACGCCTGAATTTGGGCTGCGATGTTTTCTTCGATCTCATCGCTCTGGGCAAATGCGGCCGAAGCGAGACCGGCAATAAACGAAAGAGCTAGCAATAAACGACGCATGGGACTTCCTCCTGAACCAAGAGTAGCCCCACGCCATGTCAGGTCAAATCAGACCAGTTCTCCGGCCAGTGCCTTGTCGATCAGGGCGATCGTTTCCCGCACGCCGTATAGCGCGATGAATCCACCGAATCGCGGCCCCTGCGAGGCACCCAGCAGCACCTCATAAAGCGCTGTGAACCAACCGCGCATTGGGTCGAACCGCTCGCGCCCGATCGAGTAGACCACCGATTGCAGCGCCTCGTCTTCGATCGGGCCGTCATAGGACTCCAATGCGACCTTCAACGCCTCAAGCGCCTCGCGCTCTTGATCCGTCGGTGCACGATGCTTACGAGTCGGTTTTACAAAGTCGTTGAAGTACCGCACCGCGAACCCGGCTGCCTGATCCAAATCAGGATGACTCTCGGCTGTAGCCTCGGGCGCATAGCGGCGGATAAAGCCCCAAAGCGCCTCCTTGTCCTCGGCACCAGATACCGACGCAAGGTTCAGTAGCATCGCGAAGGGTACGATCAAGGTCGACTCTGGAACATCACCGCCATGGATGTGCCAGACCGGGTTGTTCAACTGAGCCTTCAGGTCTTGCCCCGGATACGCGCGCAACTGCTGGTGATACTCGTCATAGGCTTTCGGGATCACATCAAAATGCATCCGCTTGGCCGTCTTGGGCTTTTGATACATGAAATAGGCCAACGACTCGGTCGGCGCATAGGTCAGCCATTCGTCAATCGACACACCATTGCCAGATGACTTGGAAATCTTCTGACCGTTCTCATCCAGGAAAAGCTCATACGAGAAATGCTCGGGCGCGCGCCCGCCCAACGCGCGACAGATCCCATCGTAAATCTTTTCGTTGGTGGCGTGTTCCTTGCCATACATCTCGAAATCGACGCCCAACGCCGCCCAACGCGCACCAAAGTCCGGCTTCCACTGAAGCTTGACGTTGCCACCGGTGACGGGAACGGTCCATTCCTTGCCATCCTCGTCATCGAAGGTAACGGTATAGGTCTCGGCGCAGACCTTTTTCATGGGCACGTACAGAACCCTGCCCGTTTCCGGATGGATCGGCAGGAAGATCGAATAGGTTTGCTGCCGCTCTTCCCGCAGGCTTTTCAGCATGATGGCCATCACGTCTTCATATTTCTCGACGGCGCGCTTCAGTATTTCGTCGAACTTACCGGACTCGTAGAACTCTTTGGCCGAGTAGAACTCATACTCGAAACCAAACGTGTCCAGGAACCGGCGCAGCATCGCGTTGTTATGCTCGCCAAAGCTGGGATATTCGCCAAACGGATCAGGGACCGAGGTCAGCGGGCGCTGCAAATGTTCTTCCAGCTTCTCGGGATTGGGAACGTTGCTGGGAACCTTGCGCATGCCGTCCAGATCGTCCGAGAAACAGATCAGCTTGGTCGGAATGTCGGACAGTGCCTCAAACGCGCGCTTGACCATCGTGGTCCGCGCCACCTCACCGAACGTTCCGATATGCGGCAATCCCGACGGGCCGTACCCCGTTTCAAACAGCACATATCCCTTTTCCGGAGCACCTTTCTGATAGCGTTTGAGCAACCGGCGCGCCTCTTCAAAGGGCCAGGCCTTGGACGACATCGCGGTTTCGCGCAGTTCAGACATTTTCTTGCTCCATCGGGAAAATCAGCGTCAGTCGCCGCATGCAACCGACCGGCCCCTCCTATTGTGCCGGTGCAGCATGAGTCAATAAAGCCCGCTGTTTTTCGTGATGAAATGGTTGTTTTACGCAGTCATCTGGTCCAGTTTCGCAGCCCAGATAAAGTCATTCTCGCTCAGGCCACCGGTTTCATGCGCGGTCAGCTTTACGTCAACATAGCCCCAGCCAAAAGTTACATCCGGGTGATGCCCCTGCTGATCTGCCAGCCACGCGCAGAGATTGGCCAGATAGGTCGCTTTGGCAAGACCCTTGAACATGTAGTGACGGCTCAGCTCTTTGGCTGCTGCGTCCAATCTCCAATCAGGCGCGAGTTCGGCCATATGCGTTTCGGCCTCGGCTTGGGTCAAAGCCGGAACGCCACCGGAACAGGGCACACAGGTTCGGTCTGACAGGCTGCAGGTCTCTGCTGATCGTGGCATGACGGGTTCACTCTGCTGCGGTTGACTTGGGTGGGAACTTGTTTGGCAGCACTCCAAGGGATTGCGCCTTATGTACATCTGCCAGCAAGTCACGCTCGGCGGCTGCAAACAGCTCCTCGGGTGAGTTTAACACGAAGTACCCCATCTGGTGCATGTCGATCCGATACGGCGTGCGCAGAATAGTAAGCACATCGAACGGGTCGCGGTCGGGAATATCGCTTTCCACGGCGTAGACAAGTTCCGTCGGCGATGACGCAAGCCCCGACCCCAGCGCCTTGATCTCACCATCCTGACGGCGCAGCCCGAATTCGATCGAGAACCAGTAAAGCCGGATCAACCAGGCATAGTCTTTTTCGCGGGCCTGAACCCCCGCCTGTCCAATCGCATGGCTGAACGCCGCAAAACGCGGATCGCTTAGCAACGGAGTGTGGCCGAAAATCTCATGAAAGATGTCGGGCTCTTCGATGTAATCAAAATCCTCACGCGAACGGATAAAGGACGCGGCGGGGAATACCCTGTCCGCCAGCATACCAAAGAAAGTCTTGAACCCAATCAGTGCCGGAACGGGCTGCACCCGCCACCCCGTCAGGTCCAAAAGCCGTTCCGAGATGTCCGCACAAGAAGGTACGCGGGTTTTTGGCAATTCCAGCCGATCCAATCCGGCAAGATAGTCGCGGGCCATGTATCCCTGCACATTCTCTTGCTGCGCGGCGTAGAGATCGGCCCAAACGGCGTCTTCCTCGGATGTATAGGAGATGTGACCGCGTGCATCGGCCACTTTGGAAACATACTTGGTCGACTTTGGCATCACTTTTCCTCCGATCAGAAAGTGTAGCCAGAAAACCCGGTAGTTTTCGTTTGAAACCTCAAAGAAAATAGATCATTTTGACATATATATTTCGTGGAATCAGATTTGGTGAAACAAAAACTTCAAGCTTCTGATATTGCCATCCTGCGCCAGCTTCAGATTGATGGCCGATTGTCGATGCAAGAGCTTGCGGACCGTACCGGCATATCCGCCTCGCAATGCTGGCGTCGCGTGCGCGATCTCGAAGCGTCTGGTGTGGTGTCCGGGTATACTGCGCAGGTACGAGCCAAATCTGTGGGTCTCGACGCCATCGCATATGTCCATGTCGCGCTGCGCGATCACCAAGAGGAAAGCATCAACGCATTTCTGCGACTTGTTGAGACAGAGCCGCAGATCGTCGAATGCGCCTCAATCACCGGGGATCATGACTTCATTCTGAAGGTTTATGCCAAAACACCCGAAAACCTGGAACACTTCATCATGCAGCGGCTGCTGAAATCCGGCTTGGTGCGCGATACCCGCAGCAATTTCGTGCTGCGCCAGACCAAAACCAGGGGGCCGCTGCCTATTCTCTGACCTGGTCGACGGCAAAATCCGTTGAACCTGCCTGTCAGTCCACCTATCGTGCGGGTGCAGAAAAGCCCAATCAGGACGACACCATGACCCAACAAGTAGCTCACCCAATGTCCCCACAGGATTGCCTTGTTGCGATCATGGTCGCGATCTCTGCGTCGGATGAAACGATCCGGACGGCCGAATTGGTCAAGATCGAGGGCGCGGTCAACATGCTGCCGGTTTTTGCCGAATATGATGCGGACCGTACGCGGCGCGTAACCCAGATCGTGTTCGACCTTTTCGAACAGGAAGACGGGCTCGACGCCCTGTTCGGCCTGATCCGCGACAACCTGCCGGAACGGCTGCATGAAACAGCCTATGCACTGGCCTGTGATGTGGCCGCAGCGGATGGATCCTTGGCCGAGACTGAGCTGCGCCTGCTGGAAGAAATCCGCTACGAGTTGAACATAGATCGTCTGCACGCAGCGGCCATTGAACGCGGTGCCCGGGCACGTCACACGACCTGAGATCAACTGCCCTGCAGCGATCCCCACCGTTCGATCAAGGCACGTTGCAGCTTGCGGGACCTGCGGTTCCAACTGCGTGCGCCGTCGGGACGTTCGCGCAGCGCGCGGGGGATCGTCGCACGGTGGCCGACATCGGCGGTAAATATTGCAAACGCCAGTTCCGATCCATTCGGAGCCGTCATGAACCCGCCCAGCCCTGACACGAAATTCAGTGTTCCGGTTTTGGCATCCACCTTGATTGGATGATCCCTGACCGGACGACCCTGACTGTCGACTAGGGCGAACTTTTTCAGCAGCGGTCGCAGTGCGCCGTCCTTTCGAGCAGCGACCAAAGCTGTCACCAGATCTTCCGGTGCCACGCGGGACGCATCACCCAACCCCGAATGATCCACCATCGCAATCCCGGTCACACCGTAAGCTTCATTAGCCCATCGGTTCATCTCGACGGCCGAATCCGCCAGACTTTGAATGTCCCCCCCGCGCGCTTTAGACGCCGCCATGCCCACCATTTCTGCGGTGATATTGGTTGAGTATTTCAGCATCCCCCGCAGGATGCTTTCCAACGGATCACTCTGGTGGACAACCAAAACCTGCCCCTGGGGCGTTTCCCGCGTGATTTGAACACGCCCAAGAACAATACCGTTAGACCGAGCCAGCGTCCGAAACACATCCCCTGCATAAAGTGCAGGTTTGCGAACAGGCAGCCAACGCGCGCCACCATTGCCCAGCGCAGCACGGGTGACTGTCCAGCGATCCTGACGTGCGCTTGGCTGATAGGTGTAGATAGGCAAGTTACGCTTCTCAACCCTCATCGCGGCCGTATCAACGGTCGGTCTGTAGCGGGCAGTTCGGGCGTCCATGGTCACATCATACCCGTTGCCGGCCCGCTTCCACTCAAAATGGACACGGTTGAAATTCAGCGAAATGCCACTGATGGACGGGCTGTATCCCAGATGATCCGGCTGCCCCGGATCAATGCTGAACACATAGGGCAACGCGCCGTCATACACCTTGAACGCCCCGCGCACCTCGGTAATGCCGGCTTCACGCAGGTTCGCGGCCATGTTGGCAAGATCATCGGTGTCCAACAACGGGTCCGCGCCCCCCACCAGGATCAGATCGCCCTTCAAAACCCCATTTTCAATGGGACCATCAGCCATCAACGCGGTTTCAAATCGGTGGTCCGCACCCAGAACATCCAACGCATACAGCGCGGTCAAAGCTTTACCGACACTCGCGGGTGGCAAGCCCTGATTACCGCCAAACGCCTCAAGCTGTGCGCCGGTTTCTACATCGGCCACGGCAAAGACAACCTCGCCTCGTAACCTTGCGGCCTGGATAAGGCGTTCTGCCCCGCTTGGCAGGTCGCCCCGCATCTGTGGCCGTAGGGAATGCAAAGGCGCATCGGCCAATGCCTGACCCGACAGGACCGAGACCCCAAGACCTGTTAGAAACAGACGTCGCGAAATACGTTCAACCATGGGTCAATTAAAATCCCAGAGATTACAGGCGCACAACCATCGAATAAGATTATGCGCCGATAGGGGCTATTCGGGCAACACCCTGCCGCTCCAATCGCCGCGACTTCTGATCTCGGTCGAGCTGACATTGATCATCGGTGCGTTGATAAAACACCACGCCGGAGCCTGCGCCCGCCCCAGCAAGTGCCGCGCCTGCCCGTCGATGCGATACTTAGCGTAAATCCGCGCTGCCGGAGACATCCTTGCGGAAATCCTGTCTCCCGGTCGCGCGACTACGCCCACGGGAACACTGTCCATGATCAACCGCCAGTCTTTCCACTTGTGGAACTGCGCCAGATTGTCGGCCCCCATCAGCCAGACAAACCGCACCGCCGGGTACAGCCGGTGCAACGCTGCCAGCGTATCTGCCGTCGCGCGCGTACCTGTCAGAACCTCGATGTCCGTCACCTCAACACGCGGGTGCTGCATTGCGGCCTGCGCCGCCGCCTGCCGTTGTGCAAGCGGTGCCGGTCCACGTTCCTTCAATGGATTGCCCGGCGACACCAGCCACCAAACCCGATCCAGCCCAAAGGCCTTCATCGCCTCAAGCGTGACATGCACATGCCCCGTATGCGGCGGATCAAATGACCCGCCGAACAAACCCACAACCTGCCCGGACCGCGCATATGGAATAGAGCTTCGCAACATCCCCTGCTGATGTTCAGAACTGCGGGTCGTTGTCAATCAACAGGTTGCACAACATCGCCCAGCTTGACCCGTCCGGGCCGCACCACTTCGGCGCACCAACCCCCATGGCCACGGACAGCGGAATAGGCACCCTTTCCCAACGCCTCCTCCATCCGACTGCAGGGCGCGCAGATGACGGTAAAGCGCAAAACCGCCTCGCCCACCTGCACCTCGCGCCCCTTCAGCGCCGACAGATTGATCCCCGATACCACCAGATTGCGCCGCAGAATGTCAGGCGCGACCGGTGCTTGTCCCAGATATGAGCCAATCGCCGAAAGATGCTCTTGCTGGATCAGCGTCACCGCCCGTTTGCCCGCACGGCACCTGTCGCCGTGTAACCCGTCCGTAGTCAGGGCAACCTTTTCAACAATAGTCATAGCCGCGCGCCGATCCGGCCGCACACCAATCCATTCGATCCGTCCAGGCTGTGCCCAACCTGCGATCAATTCAGCCAATTCCGACAAATCACCCACCTATTCCGTGCTGCCAACCTAGCCGACACGTGTGAGCGATAAAAATCACAAAACCTCCAGCTTGCCCCGCCCGCCCGGCTTGGATATCTAGCGTTTCAACCTGAATTCCCCGACCCAGAGGACGCGACATGGCCGCCTATCAATATGTCTACCACATGCAGGGTGTCTCGAAGACTTATCCCGGTGGCAAGAAGTGCTTTGAAAACATCCACCTGAGCTTTCTGCCCGGTGTGAAAATTGGCGTCGTCGGCGTAAACGGCGCGGGTAAATCGACGCTGATGAAGATCATGGCGGGCCTCGACACCGACTACACGGGTGAGGCATGGGCCGCCGAGGGCGCCAAGGTCGGCTATCTCCCGCAGGAACCGCAGCTGGATGAATCCCTGACCGTCCGCGAAAACGTCATGCTCGGCGTGGCCGAGAAAAAAGCCAAGGTTGATCGCTTCAACGAAATCGCCATGGAGATTGCGGAGAATTATTCGGACGAGCTCATGGAGGAAATGACCGCACTTCAAGACGCGATCGACGCAGAAAACCTCTGGGATCTCGACAGCCAGATCGACGTATCGATGGAGGCGCTGCGCTGCCCCCCCGACGATGCCAATGTCGAAACGCTGTCAGGCGGTGAAAAACGCCGCGTTGCGCTCTGCAAGCTGCTGTTGGAAGCGCCCGACATGCTGCTGCTCGACGAACCGACCAACCACCTGGACGCCGAGACCATCGCCTGGCTGCAACAGCACCTGATCGACTACAAGGGCACCATCCTGATCGTCACCCACGACCGCTATTTCCTCGACGACATCACCGGCTGGATCCTCGAACTCGACCGGGGCCGCGGCATTCCGTACGAGGGCAACTATTCCTCATGGCTGGAACAAAAGGCCAAACGGTTGGAGCAGGAAGCGCGCGAGGACAAGTCCAAGCAGGAAACCCTACAGCGCGAGCTGGAATGGATGCGCCAAGGTCAAAAGGCCCGTCAGGCGAAATCCAAAGCCCGGATCAACGCCTATAACGATCTGGCCGAACAATCCGAGCGGGAAAAGCTGACCCGCGCCCAGATCGTCATACCCAACGGCCAGCGCCTTGGCGGCAAGGTGATCGAGGTCGAGGGCCTGTCGAAACACATGGGTGACAAGCAACTGATCGAAGGGCTGGATTTCGCCCTGCCCCCCGGCGGTATCGTCGGCGTCATCGGCCCCAACGGTGCTGGCAAATCAACCCTGTTCAAGATGCTGACCGGTCAGGAACAGCCCGACAGCGGCACCATCACGCTGGGCGATACCGTGCAGCTTTCTTATGTCGACCAGTCGCGCGACGACCTCAAGGACAACGACACCGTGTGGGAGGCGATCACCGGCGGCGCCGAGATCATCCAATTGGGTGACGCACAGGTCAACTCCCGCGCCTATTGCTCGTCCTTCAACTTCAAGGGCGGCGACCAGCAGAAAAAGGTCTCACTTTTGTCAGGCGGTGAGCGCAACCGCGTCCATATGGCGCGCCTGCTGAAAGAGGGCGGCAACGTCTTGCTGCTCGACGAACCGACCAACGATCTGGACGTAGAAACTCTACGCGCACTGGAAGACGCGCTGGTCGATTTCGCCGGCTGCGCCGTGGTCATCTCGCACGACCGCTTCTTCCTCGACCGGATTTGCACGCATATTCTGGCCTTTGAGGGCGACGCGCATGTTGAGTGGTTCGAGGGCAACTTCGAGGACTACGAAGAGGACAAAAAGCGCCGCCTGGGACCGGACGCGCTGGAGCCCAAGCGGTTGAAGCACAAGAAGTTTGCGCGGTGATCGGCTTTATCAAAACCCGCAAGGAAAAATGGATGCGGAGCGTCCGAAAAAGGCTTGCGCCGCTGCAATTGCGGCGTCTGCTGCAAAATGCCCCGGAAAACTGCGTCGTTGTCGCAAGCAATGGCCGGTCGGGCAGCACGATGACTTTCCTGGCTCTTTTAAAATCATTGAAAATAATCAAGCCCAGAGCCGTGAAACACTCGAGCTTTGTCGCCCGCCTGAATGACGCGACATTTCGTGCACCCTGCGTATACAAAACACATGACTTCCCCCAGTCCTTGTCCTCTTGGCCGGAAAACACACGAGTCGTGTTCTGCTTTGGACCGGCCAAGGATTCCGCGTTTTCCGTCCATGCCGCGATGGAAGGATATGGTCCAGACTGGATCGAATCGCACTTCTATCACCTGCACGCCAATGGAACCTACGACGAACTGTTCGAGCGCGACGTGCTTCAGCAGGCGCGTCAAATCAAGGAATGGGTGACGTTCGAAGACGTTCCTGTTTTGTGTGTCCACTATGACGCGATTTGGGAATACCAAGATACCATCTCGCGCTTTACCGGGCTGGAGTTCAAACCGCCTGAACGACGGGACCGCGCACCCAAGGACATTCCGGCGGACCTCAGGGCAAAGGCGGATCAGCTGTATGACCCGATCGATGAGGTGATCGATCAGTTACCGCGCTGTTTTATTGCGTCCAAACGATACAGAACTACGGTTCAAGAACTGCCGGTATCCGATTAAACGCCATTGCATGCGGCTTCCTGTCCTCGCTTAGCGCCCAAAAATCGCGTGCGACGGTCCTTGGCTTGATCCAAAACACGCCTGGAATACGCCGGGTATCACGCGTTGCGCCGCCCCCCTTTTTGTTTTTGCCACAGCTTGCAAGCTTGGCAACACGACCAAACTGTTTCAGTGTGCGTCTGTTGGCCAACACCACCGCAGACAGACAGCCAAAGGATCAAATTTGTGAGAGTACTTTTCTCCAAGGGCCTTGTTTTCATATCCAAACCGCGATGTGGCTCTACATCTATTCGTACACACCTTTGGCCGTACATTTCCAAGGAACACGGGGACTTTGCAGTCGACGTAGCCGGTCAGGTCAAAAATTTTCACCCCCACGCTACGGCGCCCTATGTCAAAGCTAAGCTGGCAGAGTTGTACCCCCATCACCCAAAGCTCAAATTTTTCATGACCACCCGACATCCCGCCGACATGCTGTGGT
Organism: Ruegeria sp. YTSA135; assembly: GCF_059610165.1. Lineage (NCBI taxonomy): Bacteria > Pseudomonadati > Pseudomonadota > Alphaproteobacteria > Rhodobacterales > Roseobacteraceae > Ruegeria > Ruegeria sp. YTSA135. The sequence continues at coordinate 55,934 of NZ_JBXWNC010000006.1, forward strand.
CCTATTATCGGTTTTTCAAACCAGACTCCGACAGCAACTACAACTACCAGCCCACGTGGGATGAGAACTCCAAGATGGACTTCGAACACTGGATTCAATTCGGCTCGGTAGGCATGAACCCGGCTTGGCAAGAGCTTGCACCCAGTTGGATTTCTACCGACAACCTGTCCCCACTCAGCCTTGAAGCCCACGCCTTTGATCGCGCGGGCACCAACCATATCAACCGTCTGTTTCGGCTAGAAAACACAGAAGAGTTGAATCGTTGGTTGTCACGTCAAATGGAAAACCGAAAATTTCCTGCTTTAGCCGAAGCGATACAGACTCGTAGTCTGAAAGCGTTTTCTCGCGCCGGAAAAAAACAAAAACAGCTTCCGCATGTCAATCAGTCGGAAGGAGCTGTAAAAACAGAGAAGGACAAAAAACCACTGGTCCTTTCGGAAAGCAGCCTAAAAGCGATCCGAATGATGTTCCCGATGGAAAGCAAGATGTACAATATCTGAACTGGTCCTGATGTAATCGGCTGTTTATTGCCCGGACAACAACTCTGGCCGAGACCACTTGCCCTGCGCCTTTACCAATGGCATAAGGACCGCGCTTACGTTTTTCTACTTCGACCTACTGTCTCCTTTATCGGCGCTCAGTCATTCGATCCAGACGACGACGCCGGGCTGCCGCAACCCCGTGGGCAGCATTAAAACAGGAGAAAACGGATATGCCCGCAGGCACCGTTAAATGGTTCAACACAACCAAAGGCTTTGGCTTCATCGCACCCGAAGAAGGTGGCAAGGACGTGTTTGTGCACATCTCAGCCGTCGAGCGTTCGGGCCTGACCGGTCTGGCCGACAACCAGAAAGTCACGTTCGAGCTGCGCTCGGGTCGTGACGGCCGCGAAAGCGCTGACAACATTGAGCTTGTATAACCAGCTCTAAGGGCAGAGCATTCCTCTGCCCTATCCTGCCCTGACAGTTTCACTGCATCGTTTTGCTGCCCGCAAGTGTGGCCGCGAGATAACATCAAATGCAGGTTACTTACTGCAGCGATTGACCTAATCGGCTATCCTCTCGACATTATGTCTAGGTTTATTCAGTTTTGTCGAAGAGAGCTGCCATGTTCACGCGTCGTACATTCCTGACAGCATCTGCCGCTGCCGGCCTTGTGCCCGGCATTGCAACGGCAAAGAACCAAGCTGTCGAATACGATCCCACGCCGCAATACGTGCGGATCAAGAAAGACTTTCTGCCGGGCCAGTTGCTTGTGGTGCCACGGTCCTTCTACCTTTACTTCGTGACCGAGCCACGCAAGGCGATCCGCTACGGGTGTGGTGTCGGCAAAGCCGGGCTCGAGTTTACGGGCACCGCCACGATTGACGTCAAGAAAGAGTGGCCAACATGGCGCCCCACCGACGAGATGATCGAGCGTGAACCCATCACCTATGCCCGTTTCAAGGATAACGACTATGTGCAGCCCGGCGGAAGCGACAACCCGCTAGGCGCACGGGCGCTGTATTTGTTCCAGAACGGGATCGACACTTATTTCCGCATTCATGGCACAACTCAGCCGCAAACCATTGGGCGCGCTGCGTCAAACGGCTGTATCCGGATGCTGAATTCGCATGTGATAGATCTGTATGCGCGCGTGCCGATCGGCACGGTGGTCACGGTCGTCTGATCACTTCTGTATCGCGTGCGCAAGGTCCAGCACATAGGGGCCAAGGGTTTCTACGATCAAGGTCACGCCTTGGGCGTTTGGATGGATGCCATCCGGTTGCATGAATTTCCGGGCGGCATCCGGATCGCCTTCGGCAGTCAATCCGGTGAAGAAACTTGGGGCATAGCCTGTTTCATAAGCTTCAGCCAATTCTGGGTACATCGCGTCAAACGCCTCTTTGTAATCGATCCCATAGTTTCCGGGCGCCTGCATCCCGATCAGCAGAATCTCAACATCTGACGCATCGGCGGCCTGGATAATCGCCTCGAGATTGGCGCGCGACACCGCCGGGTCGATCCCCCGCAGCAAGTCGTTTCCACCCAGCGCAACGATCATTCCATCGACCTCGGAGGTTAGGGTCCAGCCTACCCGCGCTGCGCCACCGGCAGTCGTATCACCCGACACCCCCGCATTGATCAAACGCACATCTTCACCCTGCGCCTGCAACCATCGCTCCAACTGAGGCACAAATCCGTCCTGTTGCGGCAGCCCGTACCCTTGTGTCAGCGAATCTCCCAATGCGGCGATAACGACCTGCTCGGCTGTGGCTGCAATACCGCAGCACATAAACAGCACCGACATCAAAGCCTTGCGCAACATCAGAACTGCTCCATATCCCAAGTGATAACTCCCATTTGGACAGACCTATGACAACACCCGTTCTTTCGCTTCAAAATGCCGCTTTGTCGCTGGATGGCAATGCCGGGCGGGTGAATATCCTGCACAATATCACTTTGACGGTATCGCAAGGCGAAACACTGGGGCTGGTCGGGCCTTCGGGGTCAGGCAAATCCTCGCTGCTCATGCTGCTGGGCGGGTTGGAAAGGGCTACGGCTGGCGTGATCACCGCACTGGGCCACAACCTGACCGACATGGACGAAGACGCGCTGGCCCGATTGCGACGCGACGCGATGGGGGTCGTTTTCCAAAATTTCCACCTGATCCCGACGATGACGGCACTTGAAAACGTGGCCACGCCGCTGGAACTGGCCGGACATCGTGATGCGTTTGATCGGGCAGGCGCAGAGCTTGAAGCCGTTGGTCTGTCGCATCGCCGCGATCACTATCCGGCGCAACTTTCGGGGGGCGAACAACAGCGGGTCGCCCTGGCGCGGGCATCCGCGCCGCGGCCTCAGATTTTGCTGGCCGATGAACCAACCGGCAATCTGGACGAGACAACCGGTGCCGCCATCGTTGATTTGCTGTTCGATCTGCGCGACAGGCACGGCGCAACTCTGGTTTTGGTCACGCATAGCCACAGTTTGGCACGTAAATGCGACCGGGTCGTGCGGTTAAGAGACGGAACCATTGCCGAGGACATCCAGCGAGAGGCCGCAGAATGAGCCTGAGGCTGGCCGCTCGTCTGGCGCGCCGCGAACTGCGGGGTGGCCTACCGGGCTTTCGGGTGTTTCTGGCTTGCCTGGCTCTTGGTGTTGCCGCCATTGCTGCCGTCGGGTCGGTACGTCAAGCCATCCAGACCGGCCTGACCCAAGAGGGTGCGGCATTACTGGGTGGCGACGCCCAAATGGAGTTCACGTACCGCTTCGCCAGCAAGGAAGAACGCGACTGGATGTCTCGGACCGCGACGGAAGTCTCCGAGGTGGTCGATTTCCGGTCGATGGCAGTGGTTCGGCGGGGCGAGCAACCCGAGCGCGCGCTGACACAGGTAAAATCGGTGGATGCGACCTATCCATTGTTGGGCCTCCCCCAGCTTGACCCGGAACAGCCCTTATCCAACGCTTTGGATGGCGCGCAGGATTTGCCCGGCGCAGTCATGGACCCGGTGCTGATGGATCGGCTGGGCTTGTCCGTCGGAGACCGCTTTGCCCTTGGCACACAGGATTTCGTGCTGACCGCAGCCCTGATCCACGAACCGGACGGTGCGGCAGATGGATTTGCCCTGGGGCCGCGCACATTGGTTCGGACCGAAGACCTGCGGGCATCTGGCCTGTTGGCGCCGGGAACGTTGTTTTCCACCAAGTACCGACTGGTTCTACCGCCTGACACCAACTTGGACAGCCTGTCAGCCGCCGCACGGCAGAGTTTCGACGGCACCGGCATGCGCTGGACCGACGCGCGCAATGGTGCTCCGGGGATTGCCGAGTTTGTCGCCCGCCTCAGCGCTTTTCTGGTTCTTGTGGGGCTATCCGGGCTGGCTGTTGGGGGTATTGGTGTTTCAGCCGCCGTCCGGGCCTATCTGGCGCAAAAGACCGAAACCATCGCGACGCTGCGGACTCTGGGCGCGGATCGCGCGACGATCTTTCAAACCTACATGATACAGATCGGTGTCCTGTCTGGCATCGGCATCTTTTTAGGACTTGTGCTGGGTGGTGTGCTTCCTGTTCTGCTGGCTCCGCTAATTGAGGCTCAATTGCCGGTACCTGCGGTTTTTGCGCTTTATCTCCGTCCGCTGGCCGAGGCCGCACTTTACGGAGCGTTGACAGCTTTTCTGTTCACGCTCTGGCCCCTCGCCCGCACGGAAGAGGTACGCGCAGCGACACTGTTCCGGGATGCGCTATCTTCGGCGCGCACCCTTCCCCGCATACAGTTCGTGTTGGCAACCAGTATCGGGCTGGCGCTGCTGGTCGGATCAGCGGCATGGTTCAGCGGCTCGACCCGCTTGACACTCTGGACCAGCGGAGGGTTGGTGGGCGCGCTTCTTCTCTTGGCCTTGTCTGCCGTTGCGATCCGCAAACTGGCCCGCGTCAGCGCCACCCCGGCGCGCGGGCGTCCCGCCCTGCGGTGGGCTTTGTCCGCTATCTCGGATCCGCGTGAAGGGGCGGCCTCGGTCGTGTTGTCTCTGGGCTTGGGGCTTTCGGTTTTGGCCGCTGTTGGTCAGATCGACGGCACATTGCGCAATGCGATCTCGGGCAACTTGCCGGATGTGGCGCCGTCGTATTTCTTTGTCGATATCCAAAAAGACCAGATGCCCGGCTTTACCGAACGGCTGGACTCTGATCCCGCCGTCAGCCGTATCGAAAGCGCGCCGATGCTGCGCGGGATCATCACGCAGATCAACGGCCAGCCCGCGCGCGAGGTGGCAGGAGATCATTGGGTTCTGGATGGCGACCGGGGCGTGACCTACTCTGCCACTCCACCGAATAGCGCTCGGATCACGGCAGGGGAATGGTGGGCTGACGACTACGCGGGCGTGCCACAAGTCAGTTTCGCGGCAGAAGAGGCCGAAGAAATGGGTCTGTCCCTTGGCGACGAATTGACCGTGAACATCCTGGGCCGAGATATCACCGCGCAGATTACCTCGCTGCGCGAAGTTGATTTTTCAACCGCTGGCATGGGCTTTATAATGTCGATGAATCCGTCAGCCCTGGCAGGTGCCCCGCACAGTTTTATCGCCACTGTTTACGCAGAAGAGAATGCTGAGGCCGCCATCCTGCGTGATCTGGCCGGGCAGTTTCCGAACATCACTGCTATCCGGGTGCGTGACGCAATTGACCGAGTGTCAGGTCTTTTGGCGGGATTGGCGGCGGCAACCTCTTACGGGGCAGGCATTTCGCTGCTGACCGGATTCTTGGTTCTGATCGGAGCCGCCGCCGCAGGAGAAAGCGCGCGTCGCTATGAATCCGCGATCCTCAAGACGCTAGGTGCAGACCGACGGCGTATCCTGTTCAGTTTTGCGCTGCGCTCGGTCCTTCTTGGCGCGGCAGCAGGCGGCGTTGCCCTGCTGACTGGTATAATTGGAGGTTGGGCCGTTGCCACCTATATCTTTGACACCGGGTTCGTTGTCATCTGGCCATCGGCACTGGGCATTGTCCTTGCCGGCATCGCCGTGACACTGGCCGCAGGCATTCTGTTTGCCCTACGCCCCCTGGCGGTTCGCCCGGCCCGTATCCTACGCGCTACGGACTAGCGGACGCAGGCCACCGGTTGCAGGATCTGCAACAGCCGGTCATTGTCACAGACCAGCGCGTCCAACGTAATTTCATCCAGCGAGGCGTAAAAGACTTCGGCAGCATCCCGCAACGCCACGCGCAATCGGCACGCATCCGTTAGTGGACAGGTGTTGTCGGCATCGGCAAAACACTCGGCAATCGGCAGATTCCCCTCCACATGGCGGAACACCGACCCGATACGAATCTGATCAGCAGGGCGCGCCAGAGACATGCCGCCGTTACGGCCGCGTTGGGTGCTGAGGTAGTTCAGCTGGCTTAGTTGGTTGATCACCTGTGCCAGATGGTTTTCCGAGATATTGCAGACATCCGCGATCTCGGCCTTTGTCACCAACCGATCCGGATGCGCAGCACAATACATCAACAGCCGCACTGCAATATTTGTCCGCTTGGTAATCCGCATGATGCCCTCCCTCACTTCAGCGTAAGACCTTATTGCATGTCTGATAAAAAAGCGGTTTGACATACATCAATCGCATTTGAAGGACATGAGCCCATGGCTGACCCTTATTTCTTTGGCTACGGCAGCCTTGTGAACCTCTCAACGCATGATTTCCCCGATCCGCGCCCAGCCCGGTTGAAGGGATGGCGGCGCGCATGGCGACACACGGATCTACGCCCGGTGGCCTTCCTGACCGCAGTCCCGGACCCGGACTGTGAAATCGAAGGGATGATCGCCCATGTCCCAAAGAACGACTGGGCCGCTTTGGATGAACGGGAATGGGCCTATGACCGGGTGCGCGCCACGCAGTCGGTCACGCATCCCCTGACCCACAACGTTGAGATCGCCGTTTACGCAGTGCCGCACGAACGCCAAAACGACCCGACCAACCGCCATCCGCTGTTGCTCAGCTATATCGACGTCGTGGTGCAGGGATATCTGCGCGCCTTCGGGGAAGACGGCGCAGATCGGTTCTTTGCCACGACCGATGGGTGGGAGGCCCCGATCCTCAATGACCGAGCCGAACCGCGATACACACGCCACCAGCGGCTGAAATCACACGAGACCGAGTTTGTAGACGACCGCCTGCACCGCCTTGCAGTCCGGTTCGTTCAGACTGTGTAAAAAAGGCAGGACTCTTTGGCCCTGCCTTTAACGAATTCAAATACGCTGTGATCAATCGCGCGCGCGGATCACCTGAAGCAGTGGCAGCAGAGTTGCCATTTCCGGCCCGCGTTCCATGCCAGTCAGCGCCTTGCGGAGTGGCATGAACAGCGCTTTTCCCTTGCGGCCGGTGGCCTCTTTCACCGCTTTCGTCCATGTGCCCCAGGTTTCTGCATCGAACGGAGCCTCCGGCAGCAAAGCGACGGCCTCAGCGATAAACTCCCGATCTTCATCGGCGATCAGAGGCTCGGCTCCATCGCGGCACAACTCCCACCAGCCTTTAAGGTCACCCAGAGTGGTGATGTTCTCACGTGCCATGGCCCAGAAGTCTTCGGCCAGCTCGTCCGGCACACCAGCCTTTGAAACCGCGTCAGAAACGTCGGCCAATGGCAGGGATTGCAAGTGCTTTGCCGTCAACGGGAACAGGTCCTGCACGTCGAATTTTGTTGGTGCGGCACCAAATCGGCTGACGTCAAAACCGTCAATCAACTCGGCCATGTCCGAGCGCAGTTCGACCGGGTCTGACGACCCCAGACGCGCCATCAGGCTCAGCAGCGCCATCGGCTGAACGCCCTGTTCGCGCAGGTCGCGCAGGGCCAAGGTGCCCAAACGTTTCGACAGCGCCTCACCCTGCGGGCCGGTCAGCAGCGAATGGTGTGCGAAACGCGGGCATTTTCCGCCCAGTGCCTCGATGATCTGTATCTGCGTCGCGGTGTTGGTCACATGGTCTGAGCCGCGCACCACATCGGTCACGCCCATCTCGGTGTCGTCCACGACCGAGGCAATCGTATAAAGAACCTGACCATCACCGCGGATCAAAACCGGGTCAGAGACCGAAGCCGCATCAATCGAAATATCCCCCAGGATACCGTCAGTCCACTCGATCCGTTCATGATCCAGCTTGAAACGCCACACACCATTGCCACGCTCGGCGCGCAGGGCTTCTTTCTCGGCCTCCGACAATTTCAACGCGGCCCGGTCATAGACCGGCGGCTTACCCATATTCAGCTGCTTTTTCCGCTTGAGGTCCAATTCGGTCGGCGTCTCAAACGCCTCATAGAACCGGCCCATTTCGCGCAGCTTGTCAGCCGCTTCGGCGTACCGATCAAGACGCTCTGACTGACGCTCGACCCGGTCCCAATGCAGGCCCAGCCACTCCAGATCCTGCTTGATCCCGTCGACATATTCCTCTTTCGACCGCTCAGGATCGGTATCGTCGATACGCAGGATAAACGTACCGCCAGCCTTGCGGGCGATCAGATAGTTCATAAGGGCAGTGCGCAGGTTGCCCACATGGATAAAGCCGGTGGGCGAAGGGGCGAAACGGGTCGTGGTCATGGAGCTCTCCTGTTGGCGCGGCTCTTGTCACAGGATTGGCCAATTGTCCAGTAAAGGCGTTCAGGTTGGCCGCAGGAGCAAATACAAACACGCTTTGTTCATTAACGCAGCCCGGATCGCCTGCTTATAATCTGGCAAGAGACGTGCGCCGACCTACCTCACCCAAAGTACACTGACAGGGAGAAGCAAAATGACCATCAAACTAACCCGTCGCGCGGCACTTGGTTCCGCAGCAGCCTTGCCGTTTGCCGCAGCGGCGTCACCGTTATTGGCCGAAGGCGTTGAGACCAAAGCCAATTCGACCATCGCCAAATCCTTTAAATTGGGGGAGTTCACCGTCACGACGCTGCTTGATGGTAGCCTGCCCCGCGACGGCGCCAAGGACATCTTTGGCGGCGGCGCATCGGATGAGGATTTTGCCAGGGTCTCGGCCGAAAACTTCATCTCGCCTGATGTGGCGCAGTTTTTCTTTACCCCAACGCTGGTCAATACCGGGTCCGAGCTTGTTTTGTTCGACACCGGCCTCGGACAAGGCGGTATTCAGGCCGCGCTGGCCGATGCCGGCGTAACCCCAGATCAGATCGACGTCGTTGTCATCACCCATATGCACCCCGACCATATCGGCGGCATGACAACCAATGACGCGCCAACCTTCGCCAATGCCCGCTATGTCACCGCGTCGCCCGAGTATGACTTCTGGTCTGCACAAGACGCTGGCAATCGCGTCGGTGATCTGGTCGCTGCCAAAGTGACCCCGCTGGCAGAAAAGATGAGCTTTATTGCGGATGGTGGCGAGGTGGCTTCTGGCATCACCGCAGTCGCTGCATACGGGCACACACCGGGGCACACGGTTTATCATCTGGAAAGCAACGGGCAGCGCCTTGTTCTGACAGCGGATCTAGCGAACCACTATGTCTGGTCCTTCGCCCACCCGGAATGGGAAGTTGTCTTTGACATGGACAAAGCTGCAGCCACTGCATCGCGCCGCAACGTGCTGGGGATGCTGGCCGCCGACAAGGTGCCGATGATCGGCTATCACATGCCCTTCCCAGCGGCAGGCTTTGTTGAAACCCGTGGGGACGGGTTCCGCTTTGTTCCGGTCAGCTATCAGATGATGGGCTAATCTATCAGTATCCGGGGTCCGGCCGCACTTTGGAGCCATCCGTGAAACGGGACAGGCGAAAAGCGGCCGGATCGACACACGGCGTGGTATCCGCGACCAGATCGGCCATCAGGCGGCCCGCTGCCGGACCAATACCGAAGCCATGGCCGGAAAATCCGGTGGCGATGTACATGCCCGGCATATCATCTACGCCCGAGATCACCGGCACCGCATCCGGGGTCACATCAATCATACCCGCCCAGCTTTGAATGATTTCGGCTTTCTCCAGCGATGGAAACCCCTTGCGCGCTTTTGACCAGGCGCGCCGCAGCACCTTGGCGGACGGTTCTGGATCAAGAATCCGACATTTCTCGAACGGAGTTACATCGGTGGGCAGCCAGCTTCGATCCTCGCGCGCTTCGACGCGCCACCGGTTCGATAGGCGAAAGCGCAAGGATCGCCATTCCTGCGCAAAGGCGGGCAGGAATTGCCTGACCAGCCGAAAACTATCAGGTACGATGTCGACGGTATTCTCGTGCCCAGACGCGATTGAGTATCCTCCATCCGCGCGTTTTCGCAGGGCAAACGCATCAGCCCAAAGCGCAGTGTCCGGCCCATCAACCGGCGAAGTCCGCAGAACCGTGTTCAGAACCTTAAGCTGCGGCAGCTCAATCCCGGCGTTTCCAGCAAAAAGTCGGGACCAGGCACCACCGGCCAGAACCGCATAGTTACATGCAACACGACCGCGCTCGGTAAAGACACCAGAGATATGGTTGCCGTCAAAATCGACACTTCGCACAGCACAATTGGTCATCAGCACGGTGCCCCTTTCCCGCGCGGCTTCGGCGATCGCGGGGGCCGCCCATTGCGGCTCGGCCCGCCCGTCTTGCGGCATGTAGAGGGCGCAGTCAAAATCCGTTTGATTGCCGGGTAAAAGCGCGTTCAAATCCGCCCTGTCCACCAACGTCGCACCAGTCTGTAACCCGTCGACGTGCTGCAGCCAGCGTTCCAGTTGACCTCGGCTTCGCTTGCCGGATGCGCCGAAAAGGATACCAGACCGCGTATACCCAGTCTTCCGGCCGATGCGCTGATCCAGCCCCTGCCACAGGCGCAGCGCCTCGACCATAAGCGGGATTTCCCTTGGGTCGCGCATTCCAAGCCGTACCCATCCCCAGTTGCGTGCGCTTTGCTCACCTGCGATCTGGCCTTTTTCACATAGCAGCACGGATGCGCCACGTTCAGACAATTCAAGGGCTGTCGACGCGCCTACGATACCGCCGCCAATGACTACGACGTCCACGGCTTTGGGCAGGTGCAAATCGGGTTCTACATGGGTTGGCTTTGGGCCGGGCATCAACTGCTCTTACGTCATGGCTCGAACCGCTATGAAGGCGCGAAGCGCTTCCATAGGCAACATGCCTTATGCCACAGGATCAACGAATTTTTTTAAGCTGTGGCGAACACGCCAAAGGGCGCGACATTGCGCGCCGATACACCCTGAATAAACCGAAGCCTAAGCTGCGCCGCGCAGCTCGGCTAATTTCTGAAGTATTGCCGCCCTTAGACCGGTTTCTTTGGGTTCTGCTTTCTCGTCTATTTCCGCCTGCTTGGGCAGTTCAGGAAAGCTGAGCTGTGCTTTCGCGGGTTCAGCCTCGGGCTCTTCGGGCTCTTCCTCACGCAGAAGATCCGAAATCGCAGCATTCACCTTCGCCTCGTCCAGAGCCTTTCCCTCGGTCTCCATGGACTTGTACCTTAAAGGCGGGTGAAGCGGCTTGTCGTATCTTTCATACATAATACCACCAAATCGTTAACTCATACGTCACACACATTACGCGCCGTGATCCGGAGCAATCGGAATTGGGGCACGCCGCCCACGGTTGGGGCGTCAATCAAGCAAAATGTGGCAAAAAAATGTCATAATTTCAAGACGTCAGCCTTAGAAAAGGCCCGGAAACACGAACACTACCACTCAATTACGAAACAATGTTTATTGATCCAAGGGCATTAATACCGATCATGAAACCCTGAATTGCCCTTTCAAAGCACGTCCATGCGCGTCAGCCCTGGTCGCGCCAACGGTTCACAATCGGATACCTGCGATCCAGCCAAAATGCGCGATGGGTCAAACGTGTTCCGGGGGCAGACTGAAAGCGTTTGTATTCGCTGATAAAGATCAGATGCTCGACCCGCCGCGCGTCAGCCTCATCGAAACCGGCGGCCACACAATCGGAAATCGAGCCTTCCTGATCGATCAGAATATTCAGAATCGCGTCCAGAACCGGGTAATCGGGCAGGCTGTCGCTGTCTTTCTGATCTTCACGCAGCTCGGCACTGGGGGGTTTATCGATGACTGTGGGGCGGATAACCTCGCCCTCTGGGCCCATCATCCAGTCGCGGTGGTTCGCGTTGCGCCATCGGCAGGTTTCGAACACGCGGGTTTTGTACAGATCCTTGATCGGATTATATCCGCCGTTCATGTCACCATAAATTGTGGCATAGCCCACGGCGACTTCGGACTTGTTACCCGTAGTCAACAGCATCTCGCCAAACTTGTTCGAGATTGCCATCAGCAACAGGCCACGCAATCGTGACTGGATGTTCTCTTCGGTCACGTCAGGTTCGTGGCTGGCAAAAAGCGAGGCCAGAGTGTCCGTCACCGCCGCCCGGCTGTCTGAAATCGGCACATAGTCATAATGAACGCCCAGCGCCTTTGCGACCGCCTCGGCATCATCCAAAGAGGCTTGGCTGGTGTATTCAGACGGCAGCATCACACAGCGGACATTCTCAGCCCCGATTGCGTCAACCGCTATGGTCGCGACCAAGGCAGAATCCACACCGCCCGAAAGCCCCAGCAGCGCCTTCTTGAACCCGGTTTTGCCCATATAGTCGCGTAAGGCCTGCACCATTGCGCGATAGTCCTGCTCCCATTCATCGGGCTGCAGCGCGATTTCGGCAGGCAGGATACGCCAGCCATCATCGCCGCGCTCAAGATCTATGTGGCTGATCGCTTCGTCAAAGATGGGCATGCGAAATGCCAGTTCGCCGCCAGGGTTCAGGCCGAAAGTCCCGCCATCAAAAACCTGGTCGTCCTGGCCGCCCACCATATTCAGGTAAATCAGCGGCAGACCAGTTTCGACGACACGCGCCACCATTTGATTAATCCGCACATCGTATTTGTTGCGGAAATAGGGCGAGCCATTGGGGATCAACAGGAATTCCGCCCCGGTTTCCTCAAGGGTTTCGGTCACATCAGAGTGCCAGCCATCTTCGCAAATCGGACTGCCTATGCGGGTATTCCCAACGGCATAGGGGCCGCCCAAAGGCCCGGAATCAAAAAGGCGCACCTCATCAAACACGGTTTCGTTGGGCAGATGGTGTTTCAGAACCTTGCTGCTGATCCGACCGCCTTTGAGGATCAGGTAGGCATTGTAAAGGCTACCATTCTCGACCCACGGGCCGCCAATCGCAACAGCCGGGCCGTCAGCGCATTCTTTGGCCAGGGCTTCGACCCGAGCCATCGCGGCCGAGTGGAATGTGGGCTTCATGACCAGGTCCTGCGTATTGTAACCGGTGATGAACATTTCGGGCAAAGCCACCAGATCCGCCCCGGCCTTGCGCGCCTGCTCCCACGCGGCCAACGCCTTGGCGGCATTTCCGTCAACATCCCCCACGGTGGGGTTTAATTGCGCCAGAGTGATGCGGAAGCGGTCGGCCATTGTGCTCTCATGATCTCGTCAGTCTTACTGCCATGTAGCAGATCGTTGCGCGAGTAAAAGGCAAATGCTGCAAAACTCGTTGCTCTGACCCCATCGGTACCTTAGTTTTGGTCGAAAGGATGAAAACCTGGCAGGCAGGACCAATCATGAACACTTTCCGCATTTCCATTGCCGCGTCAGCGATCGCTCTGATGGCCGCCGGCGCCACCGCACAGAACAGTCAGGTGATCACGAAAGATGATGAGGTCGGCGGCGTCTACGAGGGCACCTTCGAAAACGGGCTGCGCCACGGTACCGGAACCTATCGCCTGCCGAACGGGTTCGAATACACCGGCGAATGGTCCGAGGGTGAGATTCAGGGCCAGGGGATTGCCCGCTATGTCAACGGGTCTGTCTACGAAGGGACGTTTGCGAATGGCCAGCCCGAAGGGCGCGGCAAAATCATCTATGCCGACGGTGGCAGCTATGAAGGCGAGTGGTCCGATGGCACCATAAATGGTCAGGGCATAGCGATCTATGCCAATGGTGCGCGCTATGAAGGCGGCTTCCAGAACGCTAGGTATCACGGATCAGGCGTTCTGACCGACCCAAGCGGCTATAGCTATGACGGGGAGTGGGTCGACGGCGTCAAACAGGGCAAGGGCAAGATCACCTATGCCGAAGGCGGCGTTTACGAGGGCGATATAAAGGACGGTCAACGCCACGGCCAGGGCAGCCTGACCCTGCCTGACGGCATGACCTATGTGGGCGACTGGTCCGAAGATCGCATAACCGGAACAGGACGCTTGTCTTACGTGAATGGCGATGTCTACGAAGGCGCGCTTGTCGAAGGCCGCCGTCAGGGCAAGGGCAAGGTCATCTATGCAAACGGCGACGTCTACGAAGGTGACTACGACGACGACCTGCGCCACGGTCAGGGCACCTATACCGGGACCGACGGGTATGTATACACCGGCGAGTGGACCAATGGTCTGATCGAAGGCCTGGGCGAAGTGACCTATCCCGACGGCTCGATATACGTTGGGGATTTCAGGGCCGACCTGGCCGAAGGCAATGGCCGCATCACCTATACGGACGGATCGACATATGAAGGAGAGTGGATCGCGGGAGTAATCGAAGGCCAGGGTGTATCGACCTATCCCAATGGCACTGTCTACAAAGGTGAATTCAGGAATGCCAAGAACCACGGCAAAGGTGTTCTGACCTCAGCCAACGGCTATATCTATGACGGCGACTGGGTCGATGGACTGCGTCAGGGAACCGGTATGGCGACCTATCCCGATGGCACGGTTTACACCGGTGAATTCAACGACGGACAGCGACACGGGCAGGGTGAGATCGTCATGGCGAACGGCTTCAGCTATACTGGCCAGTGGACCGATGGCAAAATCACCGGCGATGGCGTCGCGACTTACCCAAGCGGAGACGTGTACGAAGGCAGCTTTGTCGATGCCAAGCGTCAGGGCAATGGCACCATGCGTTATGCCAATGGCGAAGTTGAAACCGGCGTTTGGGAAAACGGTGCGCTTGCGACGTCGACAGATGAGACGCCCGAGGTGGCGCCCGCGGACTCCGACGGCTAAGCCATCACCACGGCACGGGTTTTCCCGCCCAATCGAAAAACGCTCCGGTGTCCGCCGGGGTCAGGTGTTCCGTGACATTCAGGAGGTTTGCGGCGGCTTCATCCGGCTCAACCGCAGGGTGGCGACCAAGGTATTTGCGAGTGAACTCGGTTTTTACCGTACCGGGATGAAGGGCGACACAAATCGCCTGTTTATGCGTCCGCGCCAACTCAATAGAGGCGGTGTGTACAATCTGGTTCACGGCGGCCTTTGCCGCACGATAGCTGACCCATCCGCCCAGACGGTTGTCTCCAATCGAGCCGACCCGCGCCGAAAGCACCGCAAAAACCGCGCGACGGTCACGCGGCAACAGGCGCGCTGCGTGGCGCAGCACAAGTGCAGGCCCAACAGCGTTGAGTGCGAATTGATCCATCATCGCCTGCGCTGACAGAGTTTTGAAGGTCTTTTCCGGTTCTGACCCCTTTATCTCCAGCGCGCCCGAGGCAACGAAGATCAGGTCAAAAGGACCGGGGATTTCCTCCAAGATGAGATGAACGCGGTCAGGGTCAGTCAGGTCAATTCCGTCTGTCGAACGTGACAAGGCCGTCACAGCTACCCCTTGCCCGGTCAGCTGCTGGCAGACCGCCTGCCCGATTCCACCCGATGCGCCTATGATCAGTGCTTTTTCCATGGGGCATCACTTAGCCGTCTGCGCGGAAGGATCAATGTGGCGTATAAAAGAATCCCTCTTACCGCCTTTACGCTGCAAATGGGTCTTTTCATTCCAGGCAGGCGATGTATACATTCTGCCCATGATCAACCGCGCAGATATCCTTGTTGTCGACACCGCCCTTAGCGGTGCGTCGCTGCGTGGCCTACTGATCCTAATCCGCCTCTGAGCGTGCCAACCGGCGCGCCCGCTCAGAGGAGGACGCCCGCGCGCCATAGGCTTTAGGACAGAAGAAGAAAGAGATTCCCATGACCAACGTGACCGACCAAGACCGTGTCTTGATCTTTGACACCACTTTGCGCGACGGCGAGCAAAGCCCAGGCGCCACCATGACCCATGACGAAAAGCTCGAGATCGCCGAACTGCTGGACGAGATGGGCGTGGACATCATCGAAGCCGGCTTTCCCATCGCTTCCGAAGGTGATTTCAAGGCGGTGTCCGAGATTGCCCAGCGGTCGAAAAACAGCCGCATCTGCGGTCTCGCGCGCGCCAATTTCGCCGATATTGATCGCTGCTGGGAGGCTGTGAAACACGCCGAGAAGAACCGAATTCACACCTTCATCGGCACCTCGCCACTGCACCGCGCTATTCCGAACCTGACGCAGGACGAGATGGCCGATAAGATTCATGAAACGGTCAGCCACGCCCGCAACCTGTGTGAAAACGTGCAATGGTCGCCGATGGATGCGACACGGACGGAATGGGATTACCTGTGCCGCGTGATCGAGATTGCCATCAAGGCCGGTGCGACGACCATCAACATCCCCGACACTGTCGGCTATACCGCTCCGGTGGAAAGTGCCGATCTGATCAAGCGCCTGATCGAAACCGTGCCGGGCGCGGACGAAGTGATCTTTGCCACCCATTGCCACAACGATCTTGGCATGGCGACCGCGAACTCTCTGGCTGCTGTCGCGGGCGGCGCGCGGCAAATCGAATGCACGATCAACGGTCTGGGTGAACGCGCGGGCAACACCGCGTTGGAAGAGGTGGTGATGGCACTGCGCACCCGCAATGACATCATGCCGTGGAAGACGGGCATCGACACGACCAAGATCATGCACATCTCGCGCCGCGTCGCGACCGTGTCCGGCTTTAACGTGCAGTTCAACAAGGCAATCGTTGGCAAGAACGCGTTTGCCCATGAAAGCGGCATACATCAGGATGGCATGCTGAAGAACCGCGAAAACTTCGAAATCATGCGCCCCGAGGATATCGGCCTGTCCGGAACTTCTTTGCCATTGGGCAAGCATTCGGGCCGCGCGGCATTGCGAGACAAGTTGGAAACGCTGGGGTATGAGATCGGGGACAACCAGCTCAAGGATATTTTCGTGCGGTTCAAGGATCTGGCCGACCGAAAGAAAGAGGTCTTCGACGACGACCTCATCGCGCTGATGACGCTGGACGATGACGAAGCAAACGACCACCTGCAACTGGTTTCCATGAAAGTCACCTGCGGCACCGGTGGGAAGGCCGAAGCAACCGTTGAATTGGAAGTGGACGGCAAGGATGTCATCGCGACCGAACATGGGGACGGCCCGGTTGACGCGACATTCAAAGCGATACGCGCGATTTATCCCAACAAGGCCCATTTGCAGCTGTATCAGGTGCATGCGGTAACCGAGGGTACAGACGCACAGGCCACCGTTTCCGTACGTCTGGAAGAAGATGGTATGATCGCCACTGGTCAATCGGCCAACACGGATACGGTCGTTGCTTCGGCCAAAGCATATATCCACGCCCTCAACCGCCTGATTGTACGCCGCGAAAAAACCGGCCCCGGCTCAGACGCGCGCGAGATAAGCTACAAGGATCTGACCTAGACGCGACGGGCAATGGCTCCCGCACCCGCGGCGGCCCGGCTTCGCTGCCCCTTCTTGGGTTTTGCGCCCGGCAGCGCGCCAAGTTTTTTGTTCGCATCTATGATGCGGACGAACAAGGCGGGAGCAATCCGGAATTTTGAGTCAGTTTCGGAGCTCCTGGAACAAGCGTGTCAGGCGGGTTGCCTCGTCTTCGGTTCCGAAGGGTGCATTGACAATGAACATACCCGAGCCAACCATTCCGTGACCCTCGCGCACTGGATCAAACCGAACCTCGTGACAGACGGATTTTGGCAGGTTCTGCGACTTGAGTGCCGAAATCATGGCGCTGTGGCGTCCATCCCTTAGAACAGGATACCACAACACGATTACACCGACATTCCACTTGCGGTGCAGTTTGGAGATAACTCCGGGCAGGCGATCATATTCAGACTTTACCTCATAGCTCGGGTCAATCATCAGAACGCCGCGTCGCGGTGTAGGTGGTAACAAAGACTGTGCGAGTTCAAAGCCGTCCTGACGATAAACCTTGGCACCATACGGAGACATCATCATCGCCAATGCGGCGTGTTCCTGCGGGTGCAACTCGGCAAGGTGCAGACTGTCCTTGCCCCTCAGAATACTGGCAGCAATCATGGGTGAGCCCGGATAGGCCTCGGCCCCGTGCCGCTTTTGGACCGCTTGGATTGCGCGTTCCAAAGGGTGATCCGCGCAAAACCAACCCGCCTGCCGTACGCGCTGAATACCTGCTGCCGCCTCGCCTGTACGCAGCGCCTCGGGCGCGTTCAATTTGTACAAGCCACGTCCAGAGTGGGTCTCTATGTAGGTAAGTGGCTTGTCCTTTTGGGTCAGATAAGCAAACACCCATGCCAATAATGCGTGCTTTTGCACATCAGCCAGATTTCCAGCGTGGTAAATATGTTGATATGAGAGCATATTGCCTTCTAAAGTCCCACTTAATAAGGCGGAAAGGTGCTGATCGTCGCGGAATCAGCCCTTTTACCGGACGTGCTGGCACCCTATAAGTCATCCGTCCCGGAACCGTCGAGTCGCGGGCAGTAGAAAAACGACATACAGGATCAGGGGAATCATGGGGATCTTTGGCAATCTGGGCGGCCTGTTCACAGCGGACATGGCTATCGACCTTGGGACAGCGAACACGCTGGTTTATGTCAAAGGGCGCGGCGTCATCCTGTCTGAACCCTCTGTGGTTGCGTACCACGTAAAAGACGGCGTCAAGAAAGTGTTGGCCGTGGGCGAGGACGCCAAACTGATGCTTGGCCGGACCCCCGGCTCGATTGAGGCAATCCGCCCGATGCGCGAAGGCGTGATCGCCGATTTCGACACCGCGGAAGAGATGATCAAGCACTTCATCCGCAAGGTGCACAAACGCTCAACCTTTTCGAAACCCAAAATCATCGTCTGCGTCCCGCATGGCGCGACACCCGTTGAAAAACGCGCAATCCGCCAGTCGGTTCTATCCGCAGGCGCCCGGCGCGCGGGCCTGATCGCCGAACCAATTGCTGCTGCCATTGGCGCCGGCATGCCGATTACCGATCCGACCGGCAACATGGTCGTTGATATTGGCGGCGGTACGACTGAAGTGGCTGTTCTGTCGCTGGGTGACATTGTCTACGCGCGTTCGGTGCGTGTCGGTGGCGACCGGATGGATGAGGCCATCATCTCGTACCTGCGCCGCCAGCAGAACCTTCTGGTCGGTGAGTCGACCGCCGAGCGTATCAAAACCACCATCGGCACCGCCCGTATGCCCGACGATGGCCGGGGCCAGTCGATGCATATCCGGGGCCGCGACCTGTTGAACGGTGTGCCGAAAGAAATCGAGATCAGCCAGGCTCAGGTGGCCGAGGCACTGTCAGAGCCCGTCCAGCAGATTTGCGAGGCAGTGATGACCGCGCTTGAGACCACACCGCCTGATCTGGCAGCGGACATCGTGGACCGCGGTGTGATGCTGACCGGTGGCGGTGCGTTGCTGGGCGATCTGGATCTTGCCTTGCGCGAACAGACAGGTCTGGCCGTATCGATTGCCGACGAAAGCCTGAACTGTGTGGCTTTGGGCACCGGCAAGGCGCTGGAATACGAAAAACAACTGCGCCACGCGATTGACTACGAAAGCTAAGGCGCGCACCCTTTCGGGGTAACAACTCGGGCAAGAGCAGCACGGGAAGGAGTCCTGTGGCAAAGGACCGATCACAGCGCGACGAATACACAACCCCCCTCCGCCGCCTGCTTGTGGGGATTGTGGTGCTGTGCCTGCTTGGCATCTTTCTGGTCTGGCGCATCGACAGCCCCCGCGTGGAAAGGTTCCGTGCGCAAGTCGTGGACCGGGTGGTTCCTTCGATGGAATGGGCGATGGTTCCGGTCACCGCCGTGGTCAATCTCGCCCGCGATTTCCAAAGCTATCAGCGCCTGAGCGAACAGAACCAGGAATTGCGCAGCGAACTGCGCCTGATGCGCGCCTGGAAAGAGGCCGCGTTGCAGTTAGAGCAGGAAAATGCCCGGCTGCTGGACCTGAACAACGTACGTCTTGATCCCCGCCTGACCTATATCACCGGTGTTGTGATGGCCGACAGCGGATCACCTTTTCGGCAATCGGTTCTGCTGAACGTGGGCGAGCGTGACGGCATCACCGACGGGTGGGCCACGATGGATGGGATCGGCGTGGTCGGACGGATCTCTGGTGTGGGTCCGGATACAGCAAGGGTGATCTTGCTGACCGACGCCTCAAGCGCGATCCCGGCCACCATCCAGCCGTCGGGCCAAACCGCACTGATCACCGGTGATAACACGCCTGCACCCGCTGTTGAGTTCCTTGAGAACCGGGAACTCGTGCGCCCCGGCGACCGTGTGGTGACCTCGGGCGATGGCGGAGTTTTCCCAGGCGGCCTGCTGATCGGTCAGATCACCGCCGACCCCGGGGGTCGCCTGCGGGTGCGCCTTTCGGCAGATTTCGAACGTCTCGAGTTCCTTCGGGTGCTGCGGTACAAATCTGCCCCCCCGATCCGCGATCCCGGAGATATTGTTGGCCCCGGAACCCCCGAAACGGCGCTTAACCCGGCGGAGGTCGGGGATGGATAGCCCAACCTCTCAGCTTTGGTCCAAACGGGTGCTGTATCTTTTTCTGGCCATGTTGATCTTGTTTCTTCACCTTCTTCCGCTGGATACGCAACCGGACCGCTGGCCGTTTCCTGACCTTCTGATCGCCCTGACCTTCGCATGGGTGCTGCGACGGCCTGAATATGTTCCGACACTTCTTGTGGCCTTTGTGATGCTGATGGCAGACCTGTTGCTGCAACGCCCACCCGGACTATTGGCGGCGCTGGTCGTACTGGGCGCGTCCTACCTGCGTTCGGCTGCGCACGGAATGCGCGATTTGGGCTTTGTTGGTGAATGCTCGACTGTCGCAGTGGTTGTCACAGCGGTTTTCATGCTGAATCGTGTGATTCTTGCTATCCTATCTGTGCAACAAGCAGCATTTGGCCCGCTGGTGATACAACTGGTTCTGACAATCGCAGTTTATCCGCTGATCGTTCTGCTCAGCCAGAACATCTTTGGTGTACGGCGTGCCTCTGTATCCAATAACAGTATAGTGGGGGCGTGATGAAACAGCGCAAACCCAAAGCCCAAGGTCTCGCTTACAAACGCCTGCCCCGACGGGCGCTGATCCTTGGCGGGCTACAGGCCGCGTTTATTGGCGGGTTGGCGGCCCGGATGCGGTTCATGCAAGTCGAGCAGGCCGATGAATACCGTCTGCTAGCCGAGGAAAACCGGATCAACATCCGCTTGATCCCGCCAACTCGTGGCCGGATTTACGACCGGAACGGCGAGATTATTGGCCAGAACTCCCCCTCTTACCGCATTGTCATGGTGCGCGAGGACGCCGGAGATGTCGATCAGGTGATTGCCAAACTCTCGGAACTGATCCCTCTGACCTCAGATGAAATAGAGCGCGCCAAGGCAGAGATGCGGCGCTCGGCACCTTTTCTGCCGGTCACCCTTGCTGATCAGGTCACCTGGGCCGATATATCCAAAGTCGCCGTCAACGCCCCGGCCCTGCCCGGCGTGATCCCCGAAGTCGGTCAAACCCGGCAATATCCCCGCTATGAAGATTTCGCCCATGTGGTCGGTTATGTCGGCCCGGTCAGTGACTATGATCTTAGCCAGATCGCCGACCCCGAACCGGTGCTGCGCATTCCCCGGTTCCAGATCGGCAAGGTGGGGCTCGAGGCCAAGCAAGAGGGCGCTTTGCGCGGCAAAGCCGGTGCCAAGCGTGTCGAGGTCAACGCCACTGGCCGCGTTATGCGCGAGCTGGACCGGCAAGAAGGCGAGGCCGGTGCTGATCTGCAGCTCTCGGTCGATGCCGACTTGCAACAATATGCGCAGGCCCGACTGGCCGGAGAAAGCGCCGCCGCCGTTGTCATCGACTGCGAGACCGGTGATATCCGGGCCATAAGCTCGGCCCCCAGTTTCGACCCGAATCTTTTCGTGCGTGGCATTTCGGTGGCCGATTACCGGGCGCTGACGCAGGACAATTACCGCCCACTGGCAAACAAGTCTGTTCAGGGCACGTACCCGCCGGGATCAACCTTCAAGATGATCACCGCCATGGCCGCGCTTGAGGCCGGCGTGATCGGGCCTTCGAACACTGTCTACTGCCCTGGTCACCTTAAAGTCGGCAGCCGCCGCTTTCATTGCTGGAAACGTGGCGGGCACGGAACGGTCGATCTGAATCTGTCACTGAAACGCAGTTGCGACGTCTACTATTACGACGTGGCGCTGCGCACCGGAATCGACAATATTTCCGAGATGGCTCGCATTTTCGGTCTGGGTGTCAAACACGACATCCCAATGTCCGCAGTCGCCGCTGGCTTGGCCCCGAACCAAGAGTGGAAGGAACGTGTTCACGGGCAAAGCTGGCTGACTGGCGACACGGCAAATGCGTCGATCGGTCAGGGGTTCATGCTGGCCTCACCACTGCAACTGGCCGTCATGACGGCACGGATCGCCACGGGGCGCGCTGTAAAACCGCGTTTGGTGCGATCGGTAAACGGGGTTGAACAACCCTCTGGCGCGGGTGAGCCGCTGGCCGTCAGCCCGACCAATCTGGAATTCATACGCAAGGCCATGTTCGCGGTTTCAAACGACCGCGGAGGTACAGCCTATCGCAGTCGTATCATCGCCGATGACCTTCGCATGGCAGGCAAGACCGGCACCAGTCAGGTCCGCAACATCACCAAAGCCGAACGGGCCGCCGGTGTGATCCGCAACGAGGATCTGCCATGGGAGCGCCGCGACCACGCGCTGTTTGTCAGCTTTGCCCCATATGACAATCCGAAATTTGCCGTGGCGGTCGTGGTCGAGCATGGCGGTGGCGGGTCCAAGGCGGCGGCCCCGGTGGCCCGCGATATCATGCTGCAGGCGTTGTACAACGGAACGCCCCCGCTTGAAGCCTATCCGGTAGCTGACCGCGAAAAAATCAAGGAACAGCAAAAGAGGCTGGAGGGCGACCGTCGTCCCAAGGCGCGTCCGACCGAGAAGGACCGCGCATGAGCTATCTTGAATACGCCGTCAAATCCACGCCATCGGGGTTTCGAAAGTTCCTGTATATGAACTGGCCGCTGACTCTGTTGTTGATCAGCGTGGCCAGTGCAGGGTTCCTGATGCTGTATTCCGTGGCCGGCGGGTCGTGGACCCCGTGGGCCGAGCCGCAGATGGAGCGCTTTGGTCTGGGCCTCGCGGTCATGTTCATCGTTGCGCTGGTCCCGATCTGGTTCTGGCGGAATATGTCTGTGCTGGCCTATCTGATCTCAATCGCCCTGCTGGTGTTTGTTGAGTTCTTCGGCACCGTCGGCATGGGTGCCCAACGGTGGATTGACCTTGGTTTCATGCGGCTACAACCTTCCGAGGTCATGAAAGTTGCTCTCGTCATGGTTCTGGCTGCCTACTACGACTGGTTGCCATCTCATAAAACGTCGCGCCCATTGTGGGTTCTTATCCCCGTCATCCTGGTCCTGATCCCGACTTTCTTTGTTCTGAAACAGCCCGACCTTGGCACGTCGATCCTGCTGCTGGCAGCGGGCGGAGGGCTGATGTTTCTGGCCGGTGTCCACTGGGCTTATTTCGCTGCTGTCATCGCAGCCGTGGTGGGCCTGATTGCCACGGTATTCAACAGCCGGGGGACCGACTGGCAATTGCTCAAGGATTATCAGTTCCGACGGATCGATACCTTCCTTGATCCTTCGACTGATCCGTTAGGGGCCGGATATCACATTACCCAGTCCAAGATCGCGCTGGGGTCCGGTGGCTGGAACGGGCGCGGGTTCATGCAGGGCACGCAGTCGCGGCTGAATTTCCTGCCCGAAAAACACACCGACTTTATCTTCACGACGCTGGCAGAGGAATTCGGCTTTGTCGGCGGCATTACCCTGCTGACACTATATGCTCTGATCCTCGTGTTCTGTCTCGTCACGGCGTTGTCTACCAAGGATCGCTTTTCGTCACTGGTGACATTGGGCATCGCGCTGAACTTTTTCCTGTTTTTTTCCGTCAACATGTCGATGGTCATGGGCTTGGCTCCGGTTGTCGGTGTACCGCTGCCGATGGTCAGCTATGGTGGCTCGGCCATGCTGGTTCTGATGGCTGCATTTGGCATCGTTCAAAGCGCCCATATCCACCGCCCCCGCTGATTTGAAAGGTCTTTTATGCCCGTGAACGTCCTGTTTTCCGCGCGCCCCGAACTGTGGCCCGTGTACGAGCCCCTGCTGGCCAAGGGCCTGACCGAAGCCGGGCTGGACTTCTGCCTTGGGACGGAATTCGCACCGGATCAGGTGGACTACGTCGTCTATGCCCCGAATGCAGGGTTGATGGACTTTACCCCCTACACCCGGCTGAAAGCGGTACTCAGCCTTTGGGCCGGGGTTGAACAGATTGCGGGCAATGCGACGCTGACCGTACCGCTGGCACGGATGGTGGATCACGGTTTGACGCAAGGCATGACGGAATGGGTGGTGGGGCACGTGCTGCGTTATCACCTTGGCATGGATCACCACATAACAGTTCAGGATGGGGTTTGGACCCCTGACGCACCACCTTTGGCCAGTGAACGTCAGGTTTGCATTCTTGGCCTTGGCGCGTTGGGTGAAGCCGCTGCACGGGCGTTGGCCGCATTGAATTTTGATGTCACCGGTTGGAGCCGAACGGCCAAGGCTATCCCGGGTGCCAATTGCCTGTATGGCGAGGATGGGTTGCTGGCCGCCTTGTCACAAGCCGAGATCGCCGTGCTGCTGTTGCCGGATACACCAGCGACAGAGAATACTCTGAACAGCAAAACTCTGGCCCTGTTGCCCAAGGGGGCGTGTATCATCAACCCCGGTCGGGGGCCGTTGATCGACGATAACGCCTTGCTTCACGCGCTGAACACGGGACAGGTCGGGCACGCCACACTTGACGTGTTCCGGGTCGAGCCGTTGCCACCGGACCACCCTTACTGGGCCCATCCGAACGTCACGGTCACACCGCATATCGCGTCAGAAACCCGTCCCGTCACAGCGGCACAGGTGATCTGTGAGAACATCCGCCGAGGAGAGGAAGGCGAACCCTTCCTGCACCTCGTGGATCGGACGTTAGGATACTAGGCCGCGATCAACCCGCGGCCTTTCAACAGCGCTTCGACACCCGGCAACCTGCCCCGGAAGGCCAGATACAGGTCTTCGGCCTCGCGCGAACCGCCGGTGGACAGAATGTTTTCTTCCAACGCCTTGGCGCGTTCCGGGTCAAAGGCGCCGCCCGCTTCTTCAAACGCGGCAAAGGCGTCGGCGTCCATGACCTCGGACCACATGTAGCTGTAGTAGCCCGCGCTATATCCGTCGCCAGCAAAGACATGGGCAAAATGCGGTGTGGCGTGCCGCATACGAATGGCCCGCGGCATACCGATTTCGGTCAGAACCTCAGCCTGTTTCGCCATCGGATCAGCCGGGGCTGCGCCCTCATGGAACGCCAGATCCACCAGGGCCGAGGCGACATATTCCACCGTCTGAAACCCTTGATCAAAATTGGCGGCCTTCAGCACTTTCTCCAACATGTCCTGTGGCATCGCTTCGCCGGTTTCGGCATGGGTTGCGAATTCGGCCAGAACCTCGGGGACTTCCAGCCAGTGTTCATAAAGCTGGCTGGGCAACTCGACGAAATCACGCGCCACGCTGGTGCCCGAAATGCTTTCATAGGTCACATTGGACAACATCTGATGCAGCGCATGGCCGAATTCGTGAAACAGCGTCCGTGCGTCATCGTAAGACAGCAGCGCGGGATCACCTTTGGCAAAGTTGCACACATTGATCACGACCGGCGCCTGCACCTTGGGGAACTTGGCCTGCGACCGCATTGCACTGCACCACGCGCCCGAGCGTTTCGATCCCCGTGCAAAATAGTCACCGATGAACACTGCGATGTGCTGCCCGTCTCGCGTGACTTCCCACGCGCGACAATCCGCGTGATAGAGCGGCACGTCCAGCGGTGCGAATTCAAGCCCGAACAGCCGGTTGGCGCAGGCAAAGGCCGCCTCAATCATTCGATCAAGCTGCAGGTACGGCTTTAGTGCCGCTTCATCCAGATCATGCTCGGCCTTGCGGCGTTTCTCAGCGTAATAGCGCCAGTCCCACGCTTCCAGCGGACCGTTGACACCATCTTCCTGCATCATCTGCGTCAGGATTTCGGCATCCGCATCAGCACGCGCCTTGGCTGGCTTCCACACCTGCAAAAGCAGATCACGGACCTTGTCGGGCGTACGTGCCATTTCGGTTTCCAACTTGAAATCGGCAAAACTGTCATAGCCCAACAACTTTGCGCGTTCTTCCCGCAGGGTCAGGATTTCAGCAGCAATCGCCCGGTTATCCGTCTCACCGCCATTTGCGCCTCGCGCAGTCCAGGCCCGATACGCCTTTTCCCGTAGGTCTCGCCGCGGCGAAAACTGTAAAAACGGCACAATCAAAGAGCGCGATAGCGTCACAACCGGCCCTTTCCCGTTTTTTTCCTGCCCCGCCGCGCGCGCAGCATCCACCACAAAATCAGGCAGGCCGATCAGATCAGCCTCGGACAGGTCCATGTACCAGTCCCGTTCATCGGCCAGCAGGTTCTGTGTAAAGGATGTCCCCAATGAGGCCAGCCGCGCCTTAATATCCTGCATCCGCGCGTCCGCATCCCCTTCCAACGCGGCACCTGCACGGACAAACCCGCGATGTGCCAGCATCAGCACACGCGCCTGTTCCTCGGTCAAGTTCAGGTCGTCTTTACGCGCCCACAGATCCGCAACTCTTTGAAACAAAGCTTTATTCGACGATATACCCGAGAAATGCGCAGCCAGTTTGGGCGAGAAGTCCCGCTGTAACTTCTCCCGTGCCGGATTGCTGTCAGCCCCAGCGACGGTGAAAAACACCGAAAGCACCTTGTCCATCTGTTCGCCTGCTGCCTCAAGCGCCTCGATCGTGTTCGCGAATGTGGGCGTATCCGGGTTGTTGGCGATCTCGTCGATTTCAGCGTTGTGGGCCTGCATGGCCTGTTCCAACGCAGGTGTAAAATCGTCATCGGAAATGGCGTTGAACGGGGCGATTTCAAACGGCGTGGTCCAGTCGGACAAGATCAGGTTGGTCATGCAGCTCTCCTTTACCGGTGAAGCTAGGGAGGCTACCCCGGATGGTCCAGAGGTGGCGGACCAATCGCCGCAAATTCTGTCACTCTGCTTTTTGCGCAAACCCATCGCGGTACGCGTCGTCACCTGAAAGGCAGACGTGACATGAGAGAGTGAAATAGCGGCTGCAGGTTAAGCAACAGCAGGACTATCGCGACTGCGCTGGCAACGTTCTTATCGCCAATCTGGACGCTGTCCCAAGCTGGGTGCTCCCGCCTCCGCAGCGCGCATCGAAGATGCGCCTTGGCGGCGTTGGGCCGGGCCGCGCGCTTACGCGCCCGGCGTCTTCGCCCGGTCTTCAGACCCTGCGCAGATCGGGCAATCGGCACGGCGTGACAGGCTGATCTTGCGGCTTTCGCCATAAAGCGCATCGTAGATCAGCATTTCGCCACGCAAAGCCTGACCAGCGCCAGTGATCACTTTTATCGCCTCAACCGCCATCATCGAACCTACCACACCGGGCAGCGGGCCAATGACCCCGGCCTCGGCGCAGGAGGGTGCAAGGCCGGGCGCAGGTGCCTTGGGAAAGATGCACTGATAACAGGGCGCTCCGTTGGCCGGGTCAAAGACGCTGAGCTGCCCCTCCCACTGCGACAGCGCACCAGAGATCAGCGGCTTACCCAGGGCTACGGCTGTACGGTTGGCGAGGTAGCGGGTTTCAAAATTGTCTGTGCCGTCAAGGATCACATCGAAATCCGCAAACAGATCGGATGCGATTTCATCGGTCAATCGGCGGTTGTAGGGCAAAACCGTAACCTTTGGGTTCTGCGCCTGCATTGCCTGTTGCGCCGAAAACACCTTGGGCATTCCGATATCGGCATCGCGGTGGATCACCTGCCGTTGCAGGTTGGCGTTTTCGACCTCATCATCGTCGATCACGCCGATCGTACCCACCCCGGCAGCAGCCAGATACTGCAGAGCAGGCGCACCCAGCCCACCGGCCCCGATGACCAACACCCGTGCCTGCTTCATCTGTTTCTGACCTGGGCCGCCCAGCTCGCGCAGGACGATATGGCGGGCATAGCGCTCAAGCTCAGTTTCTGAGAACTGGCCGGGTGGCGTCATATTCCGTTCCGAGGTCGGCGCGGCGCGATTGCGCAGCGCCCTCAGAACCTGCCTGTATATTAATATCAGCAGCGCGGCACCGCCCAGTAAAAGCCAAGGCGCCGCAGAACCGCCCGTCACCGCGCGTAAGGGGTGGCCGACGGGCAAAACCAGCTGTGCCAGAACGACACCCACCAACAGAACCGCGACCGACATCATACGTGCCGTCCGGGACACACCGGCAATATAGCCAATACCCCAGAGAGCTGCCGCTAGGATCAGAACCAGCAACATTAGCCGCGCCCGGTCGAGCCAAAGCCGCCAGCACCGCGCGCGGTATCGCTGAGCGACTCGGCTGCGTCGAACCGGGCCTGAACAACCGGCGCAACGACCAGTTGGGCAATCCGTTCACCATGGGTGATCTCGAATACCTCCTGCCCTGCGTTCAGGACAATCACGCCTAATGGGCCGCGATAGTCGCTGTCTATCGTGCCCGGCGTGTTGGGCAGCGTAATGCCGTGTTTGAGCGCAAGTCCCGATCGAGGGCGCACCTGCACTTCGAACCCCTGCGGGATTTCGATACGCAATCCAGTGGGCACCAGGGTACGCTGCCCAGGTTCAAGCGTGATCGCCGCGCCGTCTGGCAGGTTGGCGCGAACATCTGCGCCGGCCGCACCCGTAGTTTCATAGGACGGCAGGGGAACCGA
The DNA here is from genome assembly GCF_059610165.1 of Ruegeria sp. YTSA135. Classification (NCBI taxonomy): domain Bacteria; kingdom Pseudomonadati; phylum Pseudomonadota; class Alphaproteobacteria; order Rhodobacterales; family Roseobacteraceae; genus Ruegeria; species Ruegeria sp. YTSA135. The sequence goes on from NZ_JBXWNC010000006.1 coordinate 84,373, forward strand.
CGGATCAGCGCCTTCCTCGCGAATTACACGAATTGCAACCATCACTGCTCCTCTTGTTTGCTGATCAAAGCGTCAGCGATCTTGCGCGCCAATCGCTCTGCCACGGCGTCCTTACCCATACGGGGCCATTCTTCGGCGCCCAAATGGGAAATCAGAGTCACCGCATTTTCGGACCCGCCCATTATACCCGTCGCCGGACTGACATCATTGGCAACGATCCAGTCGCAGCCCTTGCGGTCCCGTTTGGCTGTTGCGTGTTCGATTACATCGTCCGTCTCAGCAGCAAAGCCTACAACCAGTGGTGGTCGTCCGGTTTTAAGATGCGCGACGCGTTTGAGGATGTCCGGATTCTCGGCAAATTCCAGCGCTGGCATTCCGTCCCGGCTTTTCTTCAGCTTCTTGTCCGATGCTCCAACCACCTGCCAATCTGCAACCGCCGCAGCAAACACCGCCGCGTCAACCGGCAGCGCGGCGTCCACGGCGTCTGACATTTGCTGTGCAGTTTCAACCCGCGTAACCTGCACACCTTCGGGCGGGGCAACATCCGCAGGACCGGTTACAAACACCACTTCAGCTCCCAACGCGGTCAACGCCCGGGCAACAGCCGTTCCCTGCGCCCCGGATGATCGGTTGGCGATATAGCGCACCGGATCAATCGGCTCATGCGTTGGGCCCGAGGTCACGAGAACGCGCTTGCCGCGCAACGGACCGGCGCCAAGTTCGGTTTCAATCGCCGCAACAATCTCTAGCGGTTCTGACATGCGACCGGGGCCGTATTCACCGCAGGCCATGTCGCCCTCATTCGGGCCAATAAAGCGGACACCATCCGCTTGCAATTGTTTCAGATTTCTCTGAGTTGCCGGGTGATCCCACATCCGCACATTCATGGCTGGCGCGCACAGAACGCGCGTATCGGTCGCCATCAACAAGGTCGAAGCCAGATCGTTCGCCAACCCTGCAACCATCTTGCCCATCAGGTCGGCCGTGGCCGGGGCCACAACGATCAAATCGGCTGAACGAGACAGCTGAATATGGCCCATCTCAGCCTCGTCCGTCAGGTCGAACAGGTCGCGATAGGTTTTCTCTCCGGCAAGGGCCGACACAGAAAGCGGTGTCACAAATTCCTCTGCCGCGCGGGTCAAGACAGGCGTGACTTTGGCACCGCGTTCGCGCAGACGCCGGATCAGATCCAGTGATTTATAGGCCGCGATCCCACCGCCAATGATCAGCAGAATGCGTTTCGATGCCAGCATGTTGACCCCTTCCCGTCCAGCTCGGCCCTGACATTAGGCAAGCAGGGCGGACAGTTCCAGCGGTTAATTCTGCTGCTGAAACGCCAGACAAGGGTCTTCCCGTTCAACTGCCGGGCTATCGAGCACCGCGTCGAATTCGCCATCCACAACACCATCTTCGGACTGGCCCAGCGCAAACACTTTTAAACCGGGACGCAGGCGGGATAGATAAGTAGGGACGCCGCGATCCTTACGCGCATGGCCATTGCCCGTAATCACCGCAATCGGCCCGCCGGTTTCATCCGTAGCCCGCAGGACAGCCCGCGCCAGCACAGCATCCCGCAAACGCTGAATAGCCACCAGTTGTGGCAGCGCACTTTCCGGAATTGCGTCGCAATGCGCGGCCAGCTGGTCTGCCTCACGCGCGGTTTGTTCGGCAGGCGGAAGCGGGATGGTCAAACCAAACCGTGCGGCATCCGCACCCAAAGCGGTCGCCGCGCCACGTTCCATGGCTGCCCGCGCCGCAGCACGCGGCACCATCGCGCCATAAATCGGTGCATCCGACGCCTGAAAAACCGGGTAATACATGCTGAGCGGTGGCCAGCCGGACTCGATCCATTTCAATATGCGCGCAAGCTCCTCGGGATCGGACACCGCCTTGTTCGCAAGACGCTGCGCGCCTTCCTCGGTCACCATTTCCCATACGACCGCCGAAGGCATGATGGCTTTCAACGCTTCTGCCTGAACGATGTGGTGCTGCGGGTTATCGTGGATTTCACCCAAGATAACCACATCCGATGATTTCATCGCGTTCAGAATGTCATTCGGAATGAGGTCGGCATGGCCAGGTTTGGCCATAACCACAAGTGCACACAGCAGAATCGCAAATCGTTTCATGCGATGAAGTGTTGCACCTCGCGCGATTGAGCTTCAAGGTTCTTTCGCATTTTCACAAACGCCGCGGCCTCAAGCTGGCGTACCCGCTCCTTGGAAAGACCAAGTTCCTTACCCAAGCATTCCAGCGTCCGGGCCGGTTCGCGCAGTTTGCGCTCACGTACGATAAAGCGTTCGCGGTCGTTCAGCGCCTGCATGGCCGTCACCAACCATTCACGCAATTGTTCCGTATCATGGCTGTTCTCCACAGTCTCGGCGGCCTGCTCACGATCATCTTCCAGGGCGTCAATCCACTCGCGCCCGTCTTCGTCTGTTGATTGAACGGCATTCAACGAAAAGTCAGAGCCCGACAACCGCCCTTCCATCATCTCGACATCCCGCAACGGCACGCCAATTTCGGTTGCTATCATCTGGTGCAGTTGGTGCCGGTCCAATTCCGTGCCTTCGGTTGCTGCTTCGCGCTCAAGCCGTGCCTGAACCCTGCGCATGTTGAAAAAGAGCGATTTTTGAGACGAGGTCGACCCTGTCCGCACCATCGACCAGTTGCGCATCACGTAGTCCTGAATGCTCGCCTTGATCCACCAGACCGCATAGGTGGAAAAGCGCACACCGCGGTCCGGGTCGAATTTGTCCGCAGCTTTCATCAAACCCAACCCCGCCTCTTGGATCAGGTCATTCATTGGTGCTCCGTAGCGCTTGAATTTCGCCGCCATGGAAATAGCTAACCGCATGTAGGCGGTGATCAGACGATGCAACGCTTGTTCGTCGCGGTCGTCTCGCCACGCATATGCAAGTTTCAATTCGGTCTCTGCGTCCAGCAGTTCGGCCTTCATCGCTTGCCGGGACATTGAGAAATCGTTCGCATTGTCGAGTGCCATTGAAATCTCTCCTTATTTACAGGCGCGAGCCGGGCTTGTTTTACCGACTTGAAATAGGTACGCAGAAAACGACCGGGTGGATCACCAGAAAGGCTATGCAGTGTATCCGGATTTGACCTTTGTGCTGGGTGGCGCGGCCTCGGGAAAGTCGTCATATGCCGAACAACTTGTTGTATCTTCTGGGAAAAAGCGTTCGTATATTGCCACATCACAAGTTTTTGATGATGAAATGCGCAACAAGGTTCAACGCCATATTGCGCAGCGCGGGGGTGGTTGGACGACCATTGAGGCACCCTTTGATCTGGCCCCTGCGCTGAGCGACCTGACCGCGAATGATATCTGCCTGATCGATTGCGGAACCATGTGGCTAACCAATCATCTGCTTGCCGAAAACGATCTGGAACAGGCGCAGACTAAACTGCTCCAAGACCTTGCCTCTTGCGGCGCGCCTGTTGTGATAGTGTCAAACGAGGTCGGGTACGGCATTGTCCCGGACAACGCCTTGGCCCGCCGGTTCCGTGAGGCACAGGGCCGGTTGAACATCGCCTTGGCCGCGCAGGCCGATCTGGTAGTTCAGGTGATTGCCGGGTTGCCGTTGGTCCTGAAAGGGCATTTGCCATGACACGTCTTCATCTTGTTCGCCACGGTCCGACCCACGCTAAATCAATGGTTGGATGGTCCGACTTGCCCGCGGACCTAAGCGATCATGCGGCCATCGCGCGGCTGCAAGGGCACTTGCCGGCTGAGGCGCTGGTCATATCGTCCGACCTTTCACGCGCTGCCGACACCGCCTCGGCCATCCAGGGCCAGCGGCAAAGGCTGCCGCATCATCCCGATTTGCGAGAGATTCATTTTGGCACGTGGGAGCTACGCAGGTTCAAAGAGATCGAAGCAGAAGACCCCGATCTTGCTTTTGCCTATTGGGACAATCCGGGTGACGTTCGCCCCCCGAACGGTGAAACCTGGAATGAGGTTCGGGCCAGGGTCGATGCCGCGATAGACCGGCTGATAGTCGATCACTCCGGACGCGACCTGGTTATCGTGGCCCATTTCGGTGTCATCCTGACACAGGTTCAGCGGGCCCTTGGCATCGAAGCGCAGGAGGTGTTTGGCCACCGCATCGACAACCTTTCCGTTACAGACATAACCCATCACGGCGATCGCTGGTCAGTGGGGCGGATCAATCACTGCCCGTGATCACAGCCCGCACAAATAACTAATTTACGGAAGGGTCAGACCGCGCCATCGTCAGGTATGACTTATGATCTGTATATCGGCGACCGCCTGTTTTCCAGTTGGTCGATGCGCGGCTGGTTGATGCTGGAAAAGTTCAACCTGCCTTATCGAAGCCATATGATGGGTTTGTATTCCGGTACATTGGCCGAGGACATCAAACCCCTTGCCCCGGCCCGTCTTGTGCCAGCGTTGCGTCTGCCGGATGGCACGGTCGTAGGCGAAAGTCTCGCCATGGCGGAAACACTGGCAGAACGGCACCCCGAGGCCTGGTTGTGGCCAAAGGACCCTGCTGCCCGAGCAACCGCACGGTGGCTTTGCGCTGAGATGGTTGCCGGGTTTCATGCTTTGCGGTCTGAGTGCCCAATGCAACTGATCCAGTGTTGGCAGGGTTTTCAGCCATCCCCTGAGACGTTGACGGATTTGGCACGGATTGAAACCCTGTGGGCCCACGCCCGCACCGTATCGGGCGCGGAAACCGGCCCGCTGTTTGGCAGCTATTCCTTGGCCGATGTTTTTTATACACCGGTAGCCGCCCGGATCATCGGGTACGGCCTGCCGGTTTCAGAAGCCAACCGCGCGTACTGCCTAGAGCTGCTGTCAGACATCTCGGTACGGCAATGGCGTGCCATGGGTCTGACGGTTGCTTATGACCCCGTTCCCTATGCGTTGGATTTGCCGCCACGGGCGTGGCCAATAGGCGATCAGTCGGATGCACGCCCAGTCGAGGGAACAGATTCCGTCAACGACACATGCCCCTATTCGGGCAAGCCGATCACTCACGTACTTGAATTGGACGGCCAACTCTGGGGCTTTTGCAACCGGTTCTGCCGTGACAAAACTGTTGCCGACCCCGGCGCCTGGCCAAAATTCTCATCAATGGTAACCGGCATTAACCATTCTTAAACCGCGACCATGGCAGCAACGACCTGTTAACCAAAAAGGTCGTTCATGGTCACCCGTTCCCACACTGTCGCTTTCCAAGGTGTCGATGCCCGCCCGGTCGAGGTGCAATGCTCCGTCTCACCGGGCTTGCCAGCGTTTTCCATCGTCGGCCTGCCCGACAAGGCGGTGTCCGAGGCGCGCGACAGGGTCCGTAGCGCGCTAAGTTCGATGGCCATTGCGCTGCCCTCAAAGCGCATCACGATAAACCTCTCACCCGCCGATCTACCAAAAGAAGGTAGCCATTTCGACCTGCCCATCGCCGTGGCCTTGTTGTCGGCGCTTGAAATCATTCCTGCCGACGCCGCCGAAGGTACGGTATCACTGGGCGAATTGTCGTTGGATGGCTCACTGGTGCCCGTCCTCGGGGCGCTGCCCGCGGCTATGACTGCCGCGGCCGAGGATCGCAGCCTGCTTTGCCCGCGCGCGTCAAGCGCCGAAGCTGCTTGGGTGGATGCCACTCAGGTGATCGGTGCAGAGTCTCTTGGCGATGTCGTGCGCCATTTCTCGGGTCAGTCGCCTTTGCCTGTGGCCAAACCCGGAGAGGTTAGTCTTGCGTCCAGCACCCGAGACCTGCGCGATGTAAAAGGCCAAGAGCGGGCCAAGCGCGCCCTTGAAATTGCGGCCGCCGGGCGCCACCACCTGATCATGATCGGCACGCCAGGGTCCGGCAAATCCATGCTGGCTGCACGACTGCCCGGTATTCTACCACCGCTTACCCCGGTCGAGGCGCTGGAAACCTCGATGATACAATCGCTTTGCGGGCTGCTGGATGAAGGCGGTATCAGCCGCAGCCGCCCGTTCAGGGAACCACACCATACCGCGTCGATGGCTGCCATCGTTGGCGGCGGCAAGGGCGCAAAGCCGGGCGAGATTTCGCTGGCTCATAATGGCGTGTTGTTCATGGATGAGTTTCCAGAATTCCCCCGCACGGTGCTGGAAACCCTCCGCCAACCTATCGAAACCGGCGAGGTCATGGTGGCCCGCGCCAACGCCCATGTGAAATACCCCTGCCGGTTCATGCTGGTGGCTGCGGCCAACCCCTGCAAATGCGGGTATCTGACCGATCCCGCACGCGCCTGCTCGCGCGCGCCTGTTTGCGGCGAAGACTACCTTGGCCGAATATCGGGCCCCCTTATGGACCGGTTCGACCTGCGGATTGAGGTCCCCCCAGTGGGGTTTACTGACCTCGACCTGCCGCCTTCAGGCGACAGTTCAGCCACTGTTGCGGCACGCGTTGAACAGGCACGGTCAATTCAGGCCGATCGCTTCCAGAACACACCCGCAACCCGCCAGAACGCTGACGTCGAGGGCAACGTTCTCGAGGAAATCGCTGCCCCGGACGCAGAGGGGAAAGAGCTGTTGTTGAAAGCTGCCGAACGTTTTGGCCTGTCAGCCCGCGCCTTTCATCGCATTCTGCGGGTCGCGCGCACGATTGCTGATCTGGATGGCGAAAGAGATGTCAAACGACCGCATGTCGCAGAGGCGCTGAGCTTTCGCATCAGCGCCAAGATCGCGTCCTAGACCTTGGCCTCAATCGCCTGCCATATCTTTTCGGCAATGTTGACGCCGTCAAACCGCTCAAGTTCCTGAATACCGGTGGGCGATGTAACGTTGATCTCGGTCAGATAATTGCCAATCACGTCGATCCCCACGAAAATCTGCCCTTTTTCCTTCAGCAAGGGGCCAATTGCAGCACATATCTCTTGATCGCGCTCTGACAGGCCAATCTTTTCCGGGCGACCCCCCACATGCATGTTCGAACGGGTCTCGCCCGCGGCCGGGACGCGGTTGATTGCGCCGACAGCTTCGCCATCCACAAGGATTATGCGCTTGTCGCCGTTGCTGACATCAGGCAGGAATTTCTGCACAATCAAAGGCTCGCGCGAGAAACCCGTGAACAACTCGTGCAGCGAGGTCAGGTTGCGATCGTTTGCGTCAAGCCGGAACACACCTGCGCCGCCGTTGCCATAAAGCGGCTTCAGAATGACGTCACCGTGCCTTTCCTTGAACGCTTTGATCGTCTGAAGGTCGCGCGCAATCGTTGTCGGCGGGGTCAGGTCAGGGAAGTCCAGAACCAACAGCTTTTCAGGGTAATTCCGCACCCAGAACGGATCATTGACCACCAGCGTCTTACCCTTGAGGCGATCCAGAATATGGGTCGACGTGATGTAATGCATATCAAACGGTGGGTCCTGACGCAGCCATACCACATCAAAATCCGCCAGATCAACTTCACGTTCAGACCCGAGCACGGCTGGATTGCCTGCAACCCGCTGGACCTTCATGTCATGACCACGCGCGGTAATCCGTCCTTCCTGATAGGCGAGGTGATCCGGGCTATAGAAAAACAGCGTATGGCCGCGGGCCTGCGCCTCTTCGGCCAGACGGAAAGAGCTGTCTGCGTTGATATCCACGGCCCCGATCGGGTCCATCTGAAAGGCGATTTTCATGGCGTGTCCCTCAGTTTCTCGCCCGTTACATGGCCCAGCGCGACCGGGGGTTCAATGGGGATCACGCGGTGCCGAACGCGTTTTCGATAATTTGAACGGCGCCGCTGCCATCCACCAAGGCAACATCAAACCGAACATTTGTCAGTTGACCACGAGGCTCGCTGCCCAGAAAAGCAGCGGCCGAGGCGCAGATGCGATTGATCTGACGTTGGCTGACCCGGGCGGCTGCCATGTCGAACCTGGTGCTTTTCTTGACCTCGATGAAAACCAAGTCTTCACCGTCGCGTGCGATCAGGTCAATTTCACCACCCGCGCCACGCCAGCGTCGATGCGCGATGGAAAAGCCGCGGCGTTCGTAGTCGGCTGCAACCCGCAGCTCTGCCGCTTGCCCTGCGTGGTAAGAGACCGAGCTTCGGACGGATCGCGCTGTCATGTCATCTCTTTCCGAGCTTCAGGGCCTTTTGATAGATCGGTCGTCGAGGCAGTTTGAACATCTCAGATATCAAATCCGCCGCATCCCTGACCGAGTGGGTTTCAAGGGCCCGTTTCAGAGCTTCTTCTACGTCGGATTCGTTAACAGAGTCCGAATGCCCGCGATCTGCAAGCAAGACAATCTCGCCTTTGAGTGTCTGGCCCTGCAATTCAGCCGCCAATTGGCCCAAGGTCCCGCGCCGGACTTCTTCGAACTTCTTGGTTAATTCGCGGCACATCGCGGCGCTGCGGTCTTCACCCAGCACCTCGGCCAAGTCCGAAAGACAGGCCGCCACGCGCTTAGGCGATTCGTAAAACACGAGCGTTCCCGGCACGTCACGCAAGGCTTCGATGCGGGTTCGTCGCGCGCCAGAGGTGTTTGGCAGAAAACCGGCAAAAAAGAATGCGTCCGTTGGCAACCCTGCAAGCGTCAGTGCCATCAAGGCAGCGGACGGTCCCGGTGCGCAGGTTACAAGATGCCCGGCCTCCGCGGCCTGTCGCCCCAGATCATAGCCGGGATCGGCAATCAACGGCATCCCAGCCTCCGATGCATAGGCCACCGACTTTCCTTCCCCAAGCGCATCCAGAACCTTCCCACGCGCGGCGGCACCACTGTGGTCGTGGTATGCCTGAATACGCCGGCCTTCCAGTGGGATACCGTGAATCTCCATCAAACGACGCAGGCTGCGCGTATCTTCGGCTGCAATAACGTCAGCCGACGCCAGCACGTCCAACGCCCTGAGCGTGATATCGCGTGCAGCCCCGATTGGCGTGGCAACAAAATACAGGCCGGCGCCCAAACTAACTTTTTGGAAATTCAAAGCTGGACCCTCACAGCGTGACGTTTATTATCCCGAGCAACAGAGTGGCGGTCCCCTAGCCGCCCGGACAGGGAGTTTTCATTCAGATGTTTAGCCTTTGCAAGCCCGTTCGCAAACTGGCGCGTACAGCCGCCGCTCTGGCAACCGCCGCATTTTTGGCCGCTTGCGAAGTCGGCACCATTGGCGGCGGGCCTTCGATCGACACGTCCGACCCCGTGCCTGTTGCCTTGTTGGTACCTGCGGGATCAGGGCAAGCCGGTGACGCGGCGTTGGCGCGCAGTCTGGAAAACGCGGCTCGGCTTGCTATTTCGGACTTGCCGAATGTTCAGATCGATTTGCGCGTTTATGACACGCGGGGCAGCTCAAATACGGCTGCGACGGTTGCGCAGCAGGCGGTGGCTGACGGAGCAAAGATCATACTCGGGCCTGTCTATGCGCAGGCTGCAAATTCTGCAGGCATTGCGGCGCTGAGCAACAACGTCAATGTATTGTCCTTTTCGAACAACACCAGCATTGCAGGCGGCAATGTGTTCGTGCTGGGGCCAACTTTCGACAATACAGCCAACCGTCTTGTCAGTTTTGCCGGATCGCAAGGCAAATCGAACATGGTCATCGTTCATAGCAACGATGCTGCCGGGCGGTTGGGTCAAGCCGCCATTTCCAATGCACTTGGTGGCAGCCGCGTGAACAATGCGGGCTCGGTGGGCTATGACCGTTCTCAGCAGGGTGTCATCAACTCGGTTCCGTCAGTCAAAGCAACCGTAGATGCGTCTGGTGCGGACTCCCTGTTTCTGACAGCAACCACTGCCGGCGCATTGCCGCTTTTTACGCAGTTGCTGCCCGAAGCAGGCGTTTCACCGGCGAACACACAGTTTATCGGCCTAACACGCTGGGACATCCCGCCACAAACATTGGATCTGCCGGGTGTACAAGGTGGGTGGTTTGCTCTGCCGGACCCATCCAAGGCACAGGCATACCGGCAGCGGTATAACAATACCTATGGCGAAGCCCCGCACCCGATCAGCGGTTTGGCCTATGATGGTATCGCTGCAATCGCTGCCCTGGTCAGTCAAGGCAGGTCTAACGCACTCACCGCTTCGGCGCTGACGCAAAACGCCGGTTTCCAGGGTGTCGGCGGTATATTCCGCCTGCGGCCAAACGGTACCAATGAACGCGGTCTGGCAGTCGCCACGATCCAGAATAAACAGGTAGTAGTGATTGACCCTGCCCCACAAAGCTTCTCCGGTGCCGGTTTCTGATCTTCCGGCTCTGACGCTTGCCCCAAGGGGTGAGTTGATCTGTCCGGCCGATGAAATTTTCGACAGCAACGCCGTACTGGCGCGGTTGTCGGATGCTTTCGACAAAATTTCAGACAATGTCGCACGGCGGCAAGAGACTGTGCGCATTCTGCGTGACGTCCAGAAAGCTGGGCGCAAGGCGATTGCCGATGCTTTTGCCGAACGCCCGTTTGATGCGCGGCCGCTGACCCGTTCCTATACCTATCTGACTGACGGGCTGGTCTGTACCGCCATGAAGGTTTCGAGCGAGGATCTGCACCCCCTGGCCACCCCCACGCAAGGCGAAAAGATCGCTGTGTTGGCGGTGGGCGGATATGGACGCGGCGAGATGGCGCCCGCGTCCGACGTAGACCTTCTGTTTCTGACACCCTACAAAATCACGGCATGGGCCGAAAGCGTGATCGAGTCCATGCTTTACATCTTGTGGGATTTGCGGCTGAAGGTTGGCCATTCGTCGCGCACGATAAAAGACTGCCTGCGTCTTGGTGCCGATGATTTCACGATCCGAACGGCCATGTTGGAGCAGCGTTACCTGGCCGGTGACACCAAGCTTGCGGCGGATCTGGAAAAACGCTTGAAATCCGATCTGTTCAAGGGAACCGAGCGTCAGTTTATCGAAGCCAAACTGAAGGAACGCGACAAACGGCATATAAAGCAAGGCCAGCGCTATGTGGTCGAGCCCAACGTAAAAGAGGGCAAAGGCGGCTTGCGCGACCTGCAATCCCTGTATTGGATTGCCAAGTATATTTACGGGGTACAGGATGTGGCCGAACTGGTGCCACTGGGCCTGTTCACACCTGAAGAGTTCAGAACATTTGTCGAGGCCGAGGATTTCCTGTGGGCCGTGCGGTCGCATCTGCATCTGGTCACGGGGCGCGCCACCGAACAGCTGACCTTTGACCAACAGGTCGAGGTGGCAAAAAGGATGGGCTACGAAGACCGGGCCGGACGCCGCGCTGTTGAGGTGTTCATGCAACGCTATTTCCGCGAGGCAACCTATGTCGGCGATCTGACCCGTATTTTTCTGACCAAACTCGAAGCCTCGCATCTGAAGGGCGAGGCTTTGCTTGAGCGTATTTTTCGCCGACGCCGTCGGATCAAGGCGGGTTACAAGATGGTGCATGGACGTCTGGATGTAGCCGACCCCGAGACATTCCTGTCGGACAAGCTGAACCTGCTGCGCCTATTCGAAGAAGGCTTGCGCACGGGTATGCTGATACACCCGGATGCGATGCGACTTGTCAGCGCCAATCTAAACCTGATCGACGAGGAAATGCGCGAAAACAAAGAGGCGCGGCGCATCTTTCTTGATCTGATGCTCAAGCACGGCAACCCCGAACGCGCCTTGCGGCGTATGAACGAGTTGGGTGTCTTGTCGGCCTTTCTGCCAGAATTTGAGCCGATCGTGGCGATGATGCAGTTCAACATGTATCACAGCTATACCGTGGATGAGCATACCATTCAGTGTATCGTCAACCTTGCCCAGATCGAACGCGGAGAGCTGGTCGAGACACTGCCGCTGGTCTCGTCGATCCTGAAAGGTGGGGTGAACCGCAAGGTGCTGTACGTGGCCTTGTTGCTGCATGACATCGCCAAGGGCCGCGCTGAGGATCACTCGATCCTTGGAGCGCAAATTGCCCGCAAGGTTGCCCCGCGGCTAGGTCTGAACAAATCGGACTCGGAAACCGTGGAATGGCTGGTGCGCTATCATCTATTGATGTCGGACATGGCGCAAAAACGCGACATTTCGGACCCGCGCACGGTGCGGGACTTCGCCAAGGCGGTGCAGACGGTCAAACGGCTGGACCTGTTAACCGTGCTGACGGTTTGCGACATTCGTGGCGTGGGGCCGAATACCTGGAACAACTGGAAAGCCACCCTGCTGAGGGCGCTGCACGCTGAAACCAAGCGCGCCCTGGAAACGGGGATGGAGGACCTGAACCGCGCCAATCGCGGCACCGTGGCGAAAAAGGCGCTGCGGGCCGAGCTTGCAGACTGGTCCAAGTCTGACCTCAAGGCTGAAACCGCCCGGCATTACGCGCCGTATTGGCAGGGTTTGAACGTCTCGACCCACGTAGAATTTGCCGAGATGTTGCGATCACTGGAAATCAGCGGTGACCCGGGCGAAATGGAAATCCGGCTACATCCGGACGAAGACCGCGATGCGACACGGGCCTGCTTTGCGATGGGCGATCACCCCGGCATTTTTGCGCGGATCGCCGGGGCCCTGGCACTGGTTGGGGCGAATGTGGTCGACGCCCGCAGCTATACCACGAAAGACGGTTATGTGACCGATGTGTTCTGGATTCAGGATGCCGAAGGCCGGCCGTTCGAATCCAGCCGCCTGCCGCGCTTGACGCAGATGATCCACAAGACGCTGAGGGGCGAAGTTGTCGCGCAGGATGCGTTGAAATCGCGCGACAAGATCAAGAAACGCGAACGCGCCTTCAACGTGCCGACCCACATCACCTTCGACAATGATGGATCCGAAATCTACACGATTATCGAGGTCGATACCCGCGACCGTCCCGGCCTGCTGTATGATCTGGCACGTACGCTGGCGGCGGCCAATGTCTATATCGCCAACGCGGTGATCGCGACCTATGGCGAACAGGTGGTGGACACGTTCTACGTCAAGGATATGTTCGGGCTGAAATACTATTCGGAAAGCAAACAGCGCACGCTTGAGGATAAGCTGCGCAAAGCCATCACCGAAGGCGCCGAGCGCGCGGCCTCATGAAGCAGATCCGTCTGTTTTCAGGCCTGTTTACAGTCGGCTTCTGGACCCTGGCCAGCCGGATACTGGGCTTTCTACGGGAAATCCTGCTGACCGCCTATATCGGGCCGGGTCCGGTGATGGACGCCTTTGTCGCCGCTTTCCGCCTGCCCAACATGTTTCGCCGGTTCTTTGCCGAAGGCGCGTTCAACGCGGCTTTTGTACCGATGTTTTCAAAACGTCTGGAGGGGGAAGAAGACCCCGAAGGCTTTGCGCAGGACGCGTTCAACCTGCTTGCCATCGCCGTTCTGGCTCTGGTCGGGCTGGCGATGGTGTTCATGCCCGGGTTGGTCTGGATCACGGCCGAGGGGTTTTATGGCGATGAAAGGTTCGATCTGGCGGTGGGCTACGGGTACGTGGTCTTCCCCTACATCCTGTTCATGTCGCTTGCAGCGCTGTTTTCTGGCGTTCTGAACGCCACTGGTCGCTTTGCTGCCGCAGCCGCCGCGCCGGTGCTGCTGAACATATTTGCTTGCAGCGCCCTCATCGCCGGAGCAGCCGCAGGCGGAGAGGTAATCCGTTGGCTGATCACCGTGATCCCGCTGGCCGGAGTTGCGCAACTGGCATTGGTTTGGGTGGCGACCGAACGTGCAGGGTATCGCATACGCCCCGGCATTCCCAAGCTCAGCCCCGAAATGCGCCATATGGTCCGTATCGCCGTTCCGGCCGCACTGGCCATGGGGGTAACGCAGGTCAATCTTGTGGTGGGGCAACTGGTGGCTTCGAAAACCGAAAAGGCCGTAAGCTGGCTGTTCGCAGCAGACCGACTTTACCAACTGCCCCTTGGCGTGGTGGGCATTGCCGTCGGGATCGTGCTGCTACCTGATCTGTCTCGTCGTCTGCGGGCCGATGACAAAGACGGAGCCCGAAATGCGCTTTCACGTGCGGGTGAGTTCACGCTGTTGCTGACGATACCTTCAACGGTGGCTTTTGTGATCTTGCCTAACCCGTTGGTGTCGGTCCTGTTCGAACGCGGGCAGTTTAGCGCTCAGGATACCACGGCCACAGCGCTGGCCGTTGCGATCTATGGCATTGGCTTGCCTGCATTCATGCTGCAAAAGCTGCTGCAACCGCTTTATTTCGCGCGTGAAGATACGCGAACACCGTTCCACTATGCGGTTGTGGCGATGATCGTGAATGCGGTGCTGGCTTTTGGTCTCTATCCGCTGGTGGGATGGATTGCCCCGGCCATAGCGGCCTCGGCTGCCGGTTGGGTGATGGTCGGCCTGCTGTTCCTTGGCGCGCGGCGTATGGGTGAGGAGGCGCGCTTTGATGATCGCTTCAAACACCGGGCGTGGCGCATCGTTGCTGCGTCGCTGGGCATGGGTGCCATCCTTTATGCAGGCATTCATCTGTTCAGCTGGACCTTCGATCTACCTGGATGGCGATACCTGGCGCTGATCATTACGATCAAAGTTGCAGCAGCCGCCTATTTCTTCCTTGGTCACCTGCTTGGTGCTTTTGAGCTGTCTGAATTCAAAAAGGCGTTGCGGCGGTCGTGATCAGTCGCGGCGAATGTGCCGCACGATCCGCGCCCAGCCGCCGGGTGCCAAAAAGAAAGACAGGCAGAACCCGGTCGCAAAACCACCTAAATCGGCCACCCAGTCGGACGTGCCGCCAAACAACAAACCGAAAAGAAGTTGGATGCCCATCAGGACTGCAATCAGGCTGAACGCGCGCGATTGGTTTTCCCCGACCAGCGATAGCTTGCGCCACAGCAGCCAAGTGAACGCGCCGATAAGGCCGTACACGGGCGGGAACCCCCCGACCAACGGATAGTTGGGGTCCAGCAAAAGCGCGTAGGCCAGTGCTCCGCCGACGCCTGACAAAACGAAGATCACAAGCATCTGAGCCCCGCCAAACACCTCGGCCACCATCTTGCCCATTGCCAGCACGAACACACAGACAAAAATGGCCTGCGTGAAGCTGCCCGAGACAAACGGATAGGTCACGAAACGGATGACATGCTCAATCGGCCAGCGCCCGTTCTCGATCATCCAGTAGAAGATATCGGGCGAAAAAGAATAGCTTTGCAACGCGTCCAGCCGCCACCCCACTGCCGAGGGGCCGCCGACTATTCCACGCGTACCGAGGGTAAATGCCAGCTCCACCCCCATGATAAACAGGGTCAAAGCCACCACGACAGGCGGCAAAGGGTTCACGGCGGGTGTATAATGCTCACTGCTCATTGGGCTGGCCTTTCACGGCTGTTGACGTCCCTTAACCTCATGGGTAAGCGACGGGGGCTGATTTTTCCAGACGGGAGTTCCCTTCGATGACCGAAACCCAGTTCACACCACGCGTGTTTTCCGGCATCCAGCCGTCGGGAAACCTGCATCTTGGCAACTACCTTGGTGCCCTCAAGCGTTTTGTGGACATGCAGGGACCGGAGAAAGAGACCGTCTATTGCATGGTCGATCTTCACGCGATCACCGTCTGGCAGGACCCAAAGGAGCTGGCGCATTCCACGCGCGAGCTGTGTGCAGGCTTCATCGCCGCCGGCATCGACCCGGAACAGTCGATCCTGTTCAACCAGTCTCAGGTGCCCGAACACACCCAACTGGCGTGGATCTTCAACTGCGTCGCGCGCATGGGCTGGATGCAGCGCATGACCCAGTGGAAGGACAAGGCGGGCAAGAACCAGCAGAACGCCTCGCTGGGCCTGCTTGCCTATCCGTCGCTGATGGCGGCTGACATTCTGGTCTATCACGCGACCCATGTGCCTGTGGGTGACGACCAGAAACAGCATCTTGAACTGACCCGCGACATCGCGATCAAGTTCAACAACGATTTCGGCGTTGATTTCTTCCCGATCACCGAACCCGTGATCGAAGGCGCAGCCACACGCGTCATGAGCCTGCGGGATGGATCAAAGAAAATGTCGAAATCCGATCCGTCAGATATGAGCCGGATCAACATGACCGACGATGCCGATACCATCGCCAAGAAAATCCGCAAGGCCAAGACCGACCCCGATGCCCTGCCCTCTGAGGTGGACGGCCTGTCGGAACGCCCCGAAGCCCGCAATCTGGTGAACATCTACGCAGCCCTCAGCAATCAGACCACCGAAGAGGTACTGGCCGAAGTCGGTGGCAAGCAGTTCGGTGAATTCAAACCGATGCTGGCCGACCTTGCGGTGGAAAAACTATCGCCGATCTCAACCGAAATGGCTCGCCTGATGGGAGAAGAGGCCGAGATTGACCGGATTTTGGCCAAAGGCGCGGACAAAGCCCGCGCAATTGCAGCCCCGATCTTGCGGCAGACCTACGAAATCGTAGGTATGGTTGGCGCAAAACAGGGTTGATTGCGCTGGACGTTGCCGCGACGTCTTCCTAGGTTGCGCAAAAGCTTGGGAGGGCGTCATGGCAGTCGGCAAGAATATCCGCACCTATTTCGAAGGTCAGTGGCATGATGGGGATGCCCCGATCATGCGCGCCGCCGATCACGGCGCCTGGCTGGGATCGTCGGTCTTTGACGGGGCACGCTATTTTGACGGCATGGCCCCGGATCTTGAGGCGCATTGTGCACGCGTGAACCGCTCGGCCGAGGCCCTGATGCTGACCCCCTTCGTGACGACTGAGCAAATGGTTGAGATCACCAAGGAGGGGCTAGCCTCCTATGGTCCGGACGCAGCCGTTTACATCCGCCCGATGTATTGGGGTATCGACGGCGACGCGACGGCCATCGTTCCAATGGAAAACAGCACCGGTTTTGCCATTTGTCTTGAGGAAATCCCGATGGCGCCCGAGACAGCCTCGGTCACGCTGGGATACACGCGGTTCCGCCGCCCGGTTCTGGAATCCGCTGTGGTCAACGCCAAGGCCGGATGCCTTTACCCCAACAACGCGCGCATGCTGAAAGAGGTCCGCGGCAGGGGGTTCACGAACGCACTGGTGGCCGACGCCATGGGGAATGTGGCTGAAACCGCAACTGCCAACATCTTTATGGTCCGTGACGGAGAGGTTTTCACCCCCATCCCCAACGGCACTTTTCTGGCCGGTATTACCCGCGCGCGCCATATCGAAAACCTGCGCGCTGACGGGGTCAGGGTGCACGAATCGGTCCTTGGATTTGATGATTTTCACAAGGCGGACGAAGTCTTCATGACTGGCAACATGAACAAAATTACACCGGTCACCGCACTTGAGGATACGCAGTTTCAAGTCGGCCCGATCGCACGCCGTGCGCGGGAAATGTACTGGGATTGGGCCCTCAGCACCCGCTGACCACGCTTTAGTTGCCAGTACGCAATTGGTCGGGCATGATCGCCAGAAATGAACAAGGACACTTCATGCGCAAATTTCTGGTTGTTCTGGATGACAGTCGCGAATGCCTGAACGCGATGCGCTTCGCTGCCATGCGCGCGGCCCACACTGGCGGCGGTGTGACCATCCTGTCCGTCATCCCACCAGATGAATTCAACCATTGGATCGGAGTGGCCGAGGTGATGCGCGAAGAGGCGCGCGAGCGTATCCACGCCCATTACGAAGTGTTCGCCAAGTGGATGCGCGACAAACAGAATATCGACCCTGAACTTGCGATCCGCGAGGGTGAACCGGTTGCTCAGATTATCGAGCATGTGCGGTCGGACCCCGAAATTGGCGTTCTGGTTCTGGGTGCTGGCGTCGACAAGAAAGGCCCAGGTCCCCTTGTCACGCAGTTGACCAAGAACTCGGGCAGCCTGCCGATCCCGATCACCATCGTCCCCGGTGATCTGAGTAAGGAAAAACTGGAAGAAATAACCTGAGACGACCCATGACAAACAAGATTCAATTCTGGTTCGAATTCGCGTCGACCTATTCTTACCTGAGCGCGATGCGGATCGAAGAGTTTGCGGCGCAGCACGGCGTTACTGTTGAATGGCACCCTTTCCTGCTTGGCCCGATTTTCGCGGCGCAGGGATTGGATAATACCCCGTTCAATATCTACCCTGACAAAGGCCGATACATGTGGCGCGATATGGAACGGTTAACCGCACAGAGGGGCCTGACATTCACCCGCCCCGACCCGTTTCCCCAGAATGGGCTGAAGGCCGCGCGGCTGGTTTTGGCGATCAAGGACCAAACTCAGAAAGCTGCGTTTATCCGGGCTGTTTACACTGCCGAATTTGCCGAAGGTCGGAATATCTCGGACGACGAGGTGCTGATCGCCTGCCTCACCCAAGTTGGCCTGGCCGCTGAAACACTTAACCAGTGCCAGGAACCCGCGATCAAGGCCGCGCTGATGGAGCAAACGAAAACGGCCCAAGCCAAGGGCATTTTCGGAGCCCCCAGTTTTCTGGTCGGGGATGAGCTGTTCTGGGGCGATGACCGGCTGGATGATGCAATTCAACTTGCGGCGGAAATTTAGAACCGTTCCAAATCTTGACTTCCTAAGCCCTGACCCGCATATCAGGAGCATCTGTAACGGAGCCATGACATGTTCATCCAAACCGAATCCACGCCGAACCCCGCAACGCTGAAATTCCTGCCCGGTCAAACGGTGCTCGAGGCCGGTACCGCGGACTTCCCTTCGGCCGACGCCAGCGAGAAATCTCCCCTGGCACGACGGATTTTCACGGTGAACGGAGTGACAGGCGTGTTCTTTGGCAACGATTTCATAACCGTGACCAAGTCGGACAGCGTTCAGTGGGATCACATAAAACCCGCGATTCTGGGTGCCGTGATGGAACATTTCCAGTCCGGTCAACCAGTTATGGACGCCGAAGCGACGACCAATTCGGGTCATGCTGAACACTCGGGCGAAGACGCGGAAGTCGTTAATCAGATCAAGGATCTGCTGGATACCCGCGTGCGGCCGGCCGTGGCTCAGGATGGCGGTGATATCACCTTTCATGGCTTCGACCGCGGCGTTGTTTATCTGCATATGCAAGGGGCCTGCGCGAACTGCCCGTCTTCGACCCTTACATTGAAGATGGGGATCGAGAACCTGTTGCGTCACTACATCCCGGAAGTGACCGAGGTGCGCCCCGTTGCCGTCTGATCCGCTCATTCTGGCGTTTGACACATCGGCCGCGCATTGCGCGGCCGCTTTGTTGCAGGGTGACGAAGTAATCGCATCCCGAACCGAGGCTATGTCACGCGGACAGGCCGAACGACTGATGCCTTTGCTTGAAGAAATTCTGGCCGAGGCGGGCTGCACGTGGTCCGACTTGACGGCAATCGGCGTCGGTATCGGGCCGGGGAATTTCACGGGCATCCGAATATCGGTGTCTGCCGCGCGAGGGCTTGCGCTTGGTCTCGGGATTCCAGCCGTTGGGGTTTCAGGCTTCGATGCGCTCGCAGAAATCAGAGAAGGGTTGCCCGCCATACGCGCTCCACGCGATCAGGTCTATGTCGCATTGCCTGGGCAAGAGCCGACCCTAATGGCCCTGGAAAAGGCAGAATTATTCGGGCCTTTGATCCTGAACGACTCCCCCGAACAGCAGGTTCGCGCAATTGCCCGCCTGACACTTCAAAGATGGCCCACGGTGACCGAGCCGCCAGCACCGCTGTATCTGCGACCTGCCGATGCTGCACCGTCAAAAGACACACCACCGGTTTTGCTGGACGGATGACCCCACAAGAGATGGCGAGCATCCACGCGGCGGCCTTCACCCGATCCCGCCCATGGACGGCCGAAGAATTCAGTGATCTTTTGGCCAACCGGTTTACCTATGCCGTTGGTAATACTTGTTGTTTTTCCGTTTTTCAAGTCATCGCGGATGAGGCTGAACTGCTGACAATCGCCACGCGCCCCAACCATCAACGTCAAGGTCTGGCCTTGCGTTGCATGCAGGACTGGCAGGCGCGTGCCCGGGAACTTGGTGCAACTCGGGCTTTTCTGGACGTTGCGGCAGACAATGAACCGGCAATCGCGCTCTACAAACGCTGCGGGTTCGCACCCTGCGGTCGTCGCAAGGGCTACTATATGTCTGAAAACGGAACAAAAATCGACGCTATCGCTATGGCGCGCATACTCACCTAAGCGATATTTCTGTTTTTTTTCGACCAAACGGTCAAAAACCTATTGACCACATCGGTTGCAAACAGCCTTAATTCCCGCCATCACAACAATTATGCTCGCTCGCAGCGGGTAATCGCGGCTATCGTGGCCTCGATCAACAAAAACAAACGGGAGTATGAAATGAGCCTGATGAAATCCTTGATGGGTGCAGCCGCCGCCGTTGCGCTGACCGCAGGTGCAAGTTTGGCCGAGCCAGCCCTGATCTTTGACCTGGGCGGCAAGTTCGACAAATCGTTCAACGAAGCCGCACATAACGGCGCGCAACGTTGGGCGGAACAAACCGGTCAAACCTATCGCGAAATCGAACTTCAATCCGAAGCCCAGCGGGAACAAGCGCTGCGCCGCTTCGCCGAAGCGGGTGCGAACCCGATCATCACCATGGGTTTTGCGATGGCCGATCCATTGGCTGCGGTTGCCGGTGATTACCCGAACACAAAGTTTGTTGCCGTTGACGTGAACTGGCTGGATGCACCGAATATCCGCCAGGTCAGCTTTGCCGAACATGAAGGCTCTTACCTTGTCGGGATGATGGCGGCGATGGCGTCGAAGTCCGGAACCGTTGGTTTCATTGGTGGGATGGACATACCCCTGATCCGTCATTTTGGCTGCGGCTATGCGCAAGGCGCCAAGGCGGTGAACCCGGATGTGAACATCATTGCAAATATGACAGGCACGACCCCGGCAGCCTGGAATGACCCCGTCAAAGGGTCCGAGTTGACTAAAGCACAAATCAGCCAGGGCGCGGACGTGATCTACGCTGCGGCTGGTGGTACCGGCGTTGGTGTCCTGCAAACTGCCGCTGATGAAGGCATCCTGTCGATCGGAGTGGACAGCAACCAGAACCATTTGCACCCAGGCCAGGTTCTGACCTCGATGCTGAAGCGAGTGGACGTTGCCGTTTACGACGCGATGAAAGCAGGTGAGGACGTTCAAACCGGCGTATTCACCATGGGTCTGGCGGAAGAAGGCGTTGGTGTCGCAATGGACGAAAACAACGCTGAACTGGTCACCGAAGAGATGAGCGCAGCCGTTGCAGACGCACGCAGCGACATCATCAATGGCAATATCACGGTGGTCAGCTATTACGAGAATGACAGCTGCCCGGCACTGCAGTTCTGATATCGCGCGGGGCGGTGGAGATCCTCCGCCTCGCATCCACTTCGCCGCGCAATGGGCGCGGCCCTTCGGCTATTGAGGACAAGACATGACAGTCCCCGCCATTGAGCTTAAAGGGATTTCGAAAGCCTTTGGGCCAGTCCAGGCCAACAAGGACATTTCCATCAGCGTCGCCCCCGGTACCATTCATGGGATCATCGGTGAAAACGGCGCGGGCAAGTCAACGCTGATGAGTATTCTCTACGGCTTTTACAAGGCCGACAAAGGTGAGATTTGGATCAACGGCACCAAGACCGACATCCCAGACAGCCAGGCGGCAATCGCGTCCGGCATCGGGATGGTGTTCCAGCATTTCAAACTGGTCGAGAATTTCACCGTTCTGGAAAACATCGTTCTGGGCGCCGAAGATGGCGGCATGCTCGCCCCATCGCTGGCAAAAGCGCGCAAGGAATTGAAAGCACTGGAAGAAGAATACGAGCTGTTCGTAGACCCGGATAAGCGCATTGATGAGATCGGCGTGGGCCGGCAACAGCGCGTCGAAATCCTCAAGGCGCTTTATCGCCAGGCCGAGATTCTGATTCTGGACGAGCCCACAGGTGTTCTGACACCGTCCGAGGCCGATCAGCTTTTCCGAATTCTTCATCGCCTGCGCGAAGAGGGCAAGACGATTATTCTGATCACGCACAAACTGCGCGAGATCATGGAGGCCACGGATACCGTTTCCGTCATGCGCCGTGGTCAGATGACGGCAACCGTGAAAACCGCAGAAACCAGCCCGCAGGAGTTGGCAGAACTGATGGTTGGTCGGAAAGTCCTGTTGCAGGTGGATAAGGTTCCGGCACAACCCGGCAAACCCATTCTCGAGGTTGAGAACCTGCGGGTGGTCGACGAAGCGGGTGTTGAGCGCGTCAAGGGAATCGACCTGACAGTGCGCGCAGGCGAGATTGTCGGCATCGCCGGCGTCGCGGGCAATGGCCAGTCCGAGCTGCTTGAGGTGTTGGGCGGCATGCGCCCCGGTCAGGGAACGATCAGGTTGAACGGCACACCGCTGGCACTTTCAGGGCATGGGTCTGACGGTCAGGCCCGACGGGCACAAGGCGTTGCTCACGTACCCGAAGACCGGCAGCGCGAGGGTCTGATCATGGATTTCCACGCGTGGGAGAATGTGGCGTTTGGATATCACCGCGACCCGGCTTATAAACGCGGTCTGTTCATGGACAACGCCGCCCTGCGCGCCGATACCGAACGAAAGATCGAAAAGTTTGACGTGCGACCGCCCAATGCCTGGCTGACTGCGAAAAACTTTTCAGGCGGCAACCAGCAGAAAATCGTCGTCGCACGTGAGATCGAGCGCAACCCCGACCTGCTGCTGGTTGGTCAGCCCACCCGAGGCGTGGATATCGGCGCGATCGAGTTCATTCACAAACAAATCGTCGCGCTGCGTGATCAGGGGAAGGCAATCCTGCTGGTCTCGGTCGAGCTGGAAGAGATCTTCTCGCTGTCGGATCGGATCGCGGTGATGTTTGACGGACATATCATGGGCGAGCGCCTGCCCCATGAGACGGATGAAAAAGAACTGGGCCTGCTCATGGCCGGTGTTGCGGGAGAGGCCGCGTAACATGGAAAAAATGCCCAAATGGGCCGACGTTGTTCTGATCCCGCTGATCAGTTTGATATTGGCCGCAATCCTTTCGGCACTGGTCATTCTGGCCATCGGTGAAAACCCTGTCGAGGCGGTGAACCTGATGGTCACGGGGGCGTTGGGGTCCACCTATGGGTGGGGCTATACGCTGTATTACGCAACCAACTTCATGTTCACCGGGCTGGCTGTGGCCGTGGCCTTCCACGCCCGGCTGTTCAACATCGGGGGCGAAGGTCAGGCGATGCTGGGCGGTCTTGGTGTCGCCGTGGCCTGTCTTTACATTCCCTGGCCACATTGGAGCATCGCGCTGCTTGCCGCCTGCGCGGCCTCGATGCTGTTCGGGGCTGCATGGGCCGCGATCCCGGCCTATCTGCAAGCCAAGCGTGGCAGCCATATCGTCATCACCACGATCATGTTCAACTTTATCGCGGCTGCGTTCCTGAACTACATGCTGGTTAACGTTATGCGCCCGCAGGGGTCACAGGATCCGGCTACAGCGCGCTTCCCCGAGGCTGTGCACCTGCCGACCTTCCAATCGATGTTCTCAACTGCGGAAAACGCTGTTTTCCGGGGCGCGCCCGCGAATATCTCATTCTTCGTCGCGCTGCTGGCCTGCGTGGTTGTCTGGGCGCTGATCTGGCGCACACGGCTGGGCTATGAAATCCGCGCGTATGGCCATTCCGAGACCGGAGCCGTCTATGCCGGTATTTCACCGGTTCGGATCACGATCATCGCGATGCTGATCTCGGGGGCGCTGGCGGGCCTTATGGCGATCAACAACGTGATGGGCGAAGCGGAACGTCTGGTTCTGAACGCGACCGAGGGTGCGGGCTTTATCGGCATCGCTGTGGCCTTGATGGGCCGTTCGCATCCATTCGGCGTTTTCCTCGCGGCGATCCTGTTCGGCTTTCTGTATCAGGGCGGTGCGGAACTGGCGCTGTGGACGTCGATCCCGCGCGAGCTGATCGTGGTGATTCAGGCTTTGGTAATCCTGTTCACCGGGGCATTGGATAATATGGTGCGGATACCGCTTGAAAAACTGTTCCTTGGTCTGCGGAAGGGGGCAGAGTGATGGAGTTTTTTGTTACTCTGGTTCAGGTCCTCGACTCGACAATCCGCCTGGCGACACCGCTGCTGTTGGCCTGTCTGGCCGGGCTCTATTCCGAACGCGCGGGCATTTTTGATATCGGCCTGGAAGGCAAGATGCTGATGTCTGCCTTTTTCTCAGCCGCTGTGGCTGCGGTGACGGGATCTGTCTGGCTGGGCCTTATGGCAGGTATTGGCGCGTCGCTGCTTCTGTCTGCACTGCACGGCGTCGCCTCAATCACGTTCCGGGGCAATCAGCTGATATCGGGCGTTGCGATCAATTTCCTGGCCTCAGGTCTCACCGTACTTATCGCTCAGAGTTGGTTCCAACAGGGCGGCCGAACACCATCACTGTTTGGCGGAGGCCGGTTTGAGCCGATCAGTTTTCCTTTTGCCGAAGCGCTTGATGCAGCTCCGATCATCGGACCGGTCTATTCGGAACTTTTGTCAGGTCATTCGATCCTTGTTTACGTCGCGTTCCTGATGGTCCCGCTGACATGGTGGGTTTTGTACCGTACCCGGTTTGGCCTGCGCCTACGCGCGGTCGGCGAAAACCCTGCGGCGGTGGATACAGCCGGTGTGTCGGTCGTTGGTTTGCGTTTTGCAGCAGTCGCCATCTGTGGTGTCCTGTGCGGGATAGCCGGGGCTTACCTTGCCACGGCCCTGCAGGCCGGTTTTGTCAAAGAGATGACCGCCGGGCGCGGCTTCATCGCGCTTGCTGCGCTGATCTTTGCGAAATGGCGACCTTGGCATGCGATGTGGGCCTGCCTGCTGTTCGGCCTGCTGCAAGCGATTGCGCTGCGATTCCAGAACATTGACCTTGGGGGCATAATTATCCCGGTGCAGGTCATGGACGCCCTGCCCTATATCCTGACGGTGGTCATTCTAGCCGGTTTCGTGGGCAAAGCCATACCGCCCCGTGCCGGAGGAGAGCCCTATGTGAAGGAGCGCTGATAAGTCCAGTTGCGAACTCATTTCATTCCTGTTTGCTGCAGAGCGGCATACAGAGTTGATTTTGAATGCCGCAACCGTTCTAAAGGGGTATGTGCGTATTTCCTGTGATAGCCCAGCGCGGATCAAACCCCATCGGGGAAATGGAAACACGTGAACACCCCAATCACGGGGGTTGCTTTTCTGACCAGCCAAACCGGTTGACCGAATACACTTCGGTCACGCCGATATTCGCCATACCGCCACTTTCTGTGCGCCGTATTAATGCCTCACCCCAGTGGTATGAGACGGGCCGGATCGCCCCGCGTGATCCGTCCGTGGTCATCCGGTAATTCCAAATGCAGATTTACCTTCCTATTGCCGAAGTTTCCGTGAATGCCTTTCTCTTGCTGGGGTTGGGGGGAATGGTCGGCGTGCTTTCGGGCATGTTCGGTGTGGGTGGCGGTTTCTTGATGACCCCACTTCTGTTCTTCATCGGCATCCCCCCAGCGGTTGCCGTCGCAACCGAAGCCAACCAGATCGTTGCGTCGTCCTTTTCCGGTGTGCTGGCGCATCTTAGACGAAAGACAGTCGATCTGAGGATGGGCACGGTCTTGTTGGTCGGCGGGTTAACTGGCGCCGGACTTGGGGTTGTGGTGTTCAACTATCTCAAAAGTTTGGGCCAGGTCGATCTGTTGGTGACGCTGTGTTACGTCATTTTTCTTGGTGTGGTTGGCGGCCTGATGTTCATCGAAAGCCTGCGTGCGCTGCGTAAATCGCGAAAGGGCTTAGCGGCACCTTCAAAGCGGCGACAGCGCGGATGGGTGCACTCCATGCCGTTCAAGATGCGATTCCGCACCTCGGGGCTTTATATCTCGGTCATTCCACCCATCCTCGTTGGGCTTTGCGTTGGTGTCTTGTCAGCCATCATGGGCGTTGGCGGTGGGTTCATCATGGTGCCCGCAATGATCTACCTGTTGGGCATGCCCACGAAAGTCGTGGTTGGGACGTCGTTGTTTCAGATCATCTTCGTGACCGGCTTTACAACGATGTTGCACGCGACAACGAACTATACCGTAGACATCGTTCTGGCCGTCTTGCTTCTGATCGGCGGTGTTGTAGGCGCGCAGATCGGCACAGTGATCGGAGCGCGCATGCCAGCCGAGCAGTTGCGGGTGTTGTTGGCCGCGCTGGTTCTGGTGGTTTGCGGCAAGCTGGCGCTAGATTTGTTGATTGAACCGTCCGAGCTTTATTCTCTGGGCACCGCAGGGGGCCATTGATCATGCTGAAACGCCTGATTGTCCTGCTGGTTCTGTGCTGCACTCCGGCCTTGGCTGTTGAAGAACAAGTTGTGCTGGGTCTCAGCCAGGATCGCGTTGCCATCACCGCGACGTTTGACGGATCTGAAATCCTGATCTTTGGTGCTGTGAAACGGGAAACACCCATACCGGAAGGTCCCCCGCTTGAGGTGATCGTCGCCGTGGCCGGGCCATCAGGTCCTGTGACCGTCCGGCGCAAGGAACGCAAGCTGGGGATTTGGGTCAACACTGACAGTGTTCTTGTCGATCTCGCGCCCAGCTTCTACGCCGTTGCCACGAGCGGGCCGTTGGATGATATCCTCACCGATACTGAAGACTTGCGTTATCGGGTTTCCATCGAACGCGCTATCCGGTCGGTCGGGGCAGCCATGCATATCCGCGGCGCTCAGGACTTTGCGGACGCAGTCATCCGCATTCGTGAAAGCGAGGATTTGTATTCCATCCGCGAAAACACCGTGGCGGTGGATGAACAGACCCTGTTCCGCACCTCAATCGCGATGCCCGCTGACCTGACCGAGGGCAACTATTCGGCGCGTATCTTTCTGACACGGAACGGCGAGGTCGTGTCGCAATACGAAACGGTCATTGATGTGCGCAAGGTCGGGCTGGAACGATTCCTTTACAGCATGTCCCGCGAGCAGCCGGTCTGGTATGGTTTAATGTCGCTGGTCATCGCGATTGCCGCAGGGTGGGGCGCGTCGACGGCATTCCGCCTGCTGCGCGAGAACTAAAGACCTAACCGCGCCCGATATAGGGCATTGTCGTGGCCATGACGGTCATGAACTGCACGTTTGCCTCGGGAGGCAGGGTCGCCATGTGAAGCACCGACCGCGCCGCGTCTTCGACAGCCATGGTCGGGTCGGGCTGTCGCCCTGCCTCAATCGCAGCATCCACCAACCCTTGCACCATCGGCGTGCGCGCATTGCCGATATCGATCTGACCGCAGGCAATCCCGAAATCGCGCCCGTCCAAAGACAAGCTGCGGGTCAGGCCCGTGATGGCATGTTTCGTCGCTGAATAATGCACCGAGTTCGGTCGCGGCACATAAGCAGCGATTGAACCATTATTGATGATACGCCCACCCTGAGGGGTCTGGTGCCGCATGATCCGAAAGGCTTCGCGCGCACAGAGGAACATACCATTCAGGTTCACGTTCACGCTTTGATACCAATCTTCCAGCTCGATCTCATCAATCGTTCCGCCAGGGGCGAATATCCCGGCATTGTTGAACAGAACATCCAACCGGTCAGCTTTGTCCCAAAAAGCCCGGAAGGCTGCCTGTACCGCATCCGAATTTGTAACGTCCGCAGCTAACGGAAGCGCATTTTTGTGATCCGCCGCCATGTCGTGCAGCTTGTCTGCATTACGGGCCAGCAAGCCAACGGTCCAGCCTTCGTTCAAAAACAGCTCGGCTGTCGCGCGGCCAATGCCCGAGCTTGCGCCGGTAATGATGATGGTGCTCATGTCTCTTCTGCCTCTAATTCCAGCGCCGCCGCCGGGACGGCGCGCAGATCGTCAACGCGCAGCGCATGGGTGGGTTTAGCCAGCCGGTTGCGGACCACCCAGATCAAACTTTGCTGCGCACGCGTAATTGCCACATAGGCCAGCCGCTTCCACAAGGGTTGCCCGGCCTCGGTCCGGCCCATCCGGGCAGCCGCGTAAATGTCCGGAGCAAAAACCTGAACCGTGTCCCACTGCGACCCTTGGGCCTTGTGTATCGTCACTGCGGCCCCGTGCAAAAAGGTTGCGCCCATGCGCGCGGCGTATGGGATAAATGGTTCTTCTTCGTCGGGTTTCTCAATCTTGACGATCGACGCGGCACTGACCTGAGGGTCTTCGGCACCCATCACATGCAAACGAGAAAACCCCGGCTTGCGACCCGGCCCCAGGTAAATCACCTGCGCGCCCTTGATCAAACCACGTGCCTCAAGGTCCAGCCGCTTTTTGCGGTGCTTTAGGGGCAGTTCGATACCGTCGCAAATAAGGGGTTCACCTTCCAACAACTCTGTGTCCGGCGCGCCGTGTACATTTCGGAAAGCCTGTATCAACCGAATGCGCGTCGCGTTGCGCCAGACCAGAACCGGGCTGCGCGCCATAAGATCAACCTCAACCCGCTGCCCCCAGACCACGCGGTCATCCTGCCGGGCAGTCTGTTCGACAAGACGTTCGAAGTCTTCGAACCCCATCTGAGGATCCGCCAATGCGTGCGCAAGATCGAGGATGGGATTATCCGCATCCTGCCGGTGAACCCTGTGCAGGATTTGCTTGCGTGGCTCCGGCAGAGCATCGAACACCATGCCACCCGATTGGTTAACAGGGGCCAGCTGCGCCGGATCACCAAACAGAAGAAGGGTCGGAAAGATTTCTTTCAGGTCTTCGAATTGCCGGTCGTCCAGCATCGAGGCTTCGTCAACGAATCCGATATCCAGCGGCTCATCCCGGCGTTTCCAGCCAGTGATGAAGTCAGACCCGCGCAAACCAGCCGCCGCCAGCGCACCGGGAATAGATTTGTTCTTTTCATAAAACGCGGCGGCGCGATCCAATGCCTCATCCGTCAGGCCCTCGATCTCGGGGCGTTCGTCATTGCCCGCCAGCCATTCGGCGATCCGCTCGTATTCCGGATCATAGACCGGTGTATAGAGTATCCGGTGAATGGTTGTGGCCGGCACACCGCGCAGACGCAGGACGCTTGCGGCCTTGTTGGTGGGCGCCAATATCGCAAGGCTTCGCTTATCCCGCGCTTTGCGGCTTTCGAAATCGCCCGAAACGATCTGAACACCGGTTCCCGCAAGCGCCTTGTAAAGCTCGGCCAATAGCAGGGTTTTGCCCGATCCTGCCTTTCCGATCACCGCCATGACACCAGACTTGCCGCCACCCGGTAGTTTTAACAGCGCGTCATCATCCAGATCGACACCGGCCGCTTTCAACATCTCGGAGATGCTGTCGTAGGCGGCGGCCTGATCGTCTGAGAAAGTGACAGGAGGCAAAGACATGGCGCGACCCTACAGGGCTACGCCAGCTATCACCAGAGACTGATTTGGGTTTTCCCGATCACGCCGAAAGAGGGAACCTTTGCTGCCGTCCGGCGCCAAATGCCGTCTTGAACCACAGCCGGGACAGCTCACGCGGAATGCCCGCACGCTTTGCCACGCGGTTGCAATCCTGGGCAGAATAGCGCCACAGCCCAACAGAAATCTGATCGCGCCCTTTTCCTTCTGATCCCAGCACGTCCGGCGACGATCCGATCAGGCGGTAAATCCGAATCATGCGCGCGTCAAAGACACCGGCAATATGGGTCAGGCCAAACCCCTCCATCAACTCGCCCCCGCTCAACATGATCGCGCCAGCCGTATGAGGGCTGGCGGTGCGGGAAAGGCAGAACCGCGTCACCTCCCAGATCAGCGGGCTGCGGATCGGCTGGCCCCCTGTGAGATGTCCAAACACATCATTTACCATGACCGGACCCGTGGTGGGCATTACGCGCATCGAGCCGCCGTGACTGCCATCTGCCTCTTCCCAGATGACGTAAAGGGGGTTCAGTTCGTCGTACTGGTCCTTCTCTTGCCCATTTACATCGACGCGAACATCCCAGCCCAACCGGGTTTTAAACTGGTCTGCCCGGTCCCGGAACATCCCGTCCGCCAAATCCGGAAATTTGTATAATTCGTCAGCATAAAGATAACGCAACATGACTTTTCCCCTTGTCGTCCATTGCAGGAACGAAAAGGGTACAGAAACATTGTTAAATTCTCGTTCTGAGACCGCGCGCCTCTTTAAACTACTATTAATCCCCGGCTGAGTGCCGTCGCGATGGCGTGGGTGGTGTTTTGGGCGCCGAGTTTTGCTCGCGCGCCCTCAATATACACCCGCAGCGTATGCTCGGAGATTGACAGAGAATGCGCCACCTGCGCCCGGCTGTAGCCCAGCGCCAGCAAAGTCATTGCGTCCACCTCGCGCGGTGAAAGCCCCCGAGGTGAACCGGGTTGCCGCTCACTCGCAAATTCCAATCCTTTTCGGTTGAAATAATGCGCGATCAGAATCAGGCTACGCCCGTGGCTTTCAACAAAATCCTGCCATGTGCTGTTGTCACAGGAATGGTTGACGGTGAATAAGGCAAATTGCCCATTCGGCCCCCGGATCGGGATCGAATATCCCTGATTGCCGACGCCGTGGCTTTGCGCATCTTTCAGGAATGCCTTGGCCGGTTTACTAGACCAGTCTAGTTTTTTCCAATCAACCGGATGGAACCGCTGAAAACATCCCACGATCACCGGGTCTATGCGATGATAGCTTCTTTCCAGATACCGCTGGACCCAAGCATCTGGATAAGTCGTATAGCCATATTGATCACCGGCACCATCGACCCAATGATAAATGAGGTGTTCAACCCTCAGGCTGTCCCGCAGCCGAACGGCAACATCGCTGAGTTCATCCAGCGTGCTGGTGTTTTCCAAATCCTCCAGAACCTGGCTCAAATCTAGTTTTATTCCCATCCGCTGGCGTCCGCACCTTAGCCTGCATGGACGCGATCTCGGCCGCGGCGATCAGTTTGGTGTCATCCAACTGCTCGGCCAGCGCGATCAAACCGTTCTCAACGGCGAAGGCGTTGAGGTCCGACAACACGTCCAGTATCCACTCATTTTGCGCCATCAAGGTCTCTCCGAAACGGTTAACGAAGGGTTAACACAACTATAGCATGAGCAATAATTTTCGGCATATTCACTGCTTTCTACTCCCCCAAAATAGTGGGGGTGTCGTTTCTAACCCTTTAGAAAACCTGAACCTGCCCTCGGAAAAGAGGACGCCCGCAAACCGTTGTAACGATTTGCGGGCGTCAGCGCCTTTTTAACTCTGGCTCAGTTGCGCGCGTGCAAAACCTCTTCCAGGGTGCGCATCCCGGTCTGCGGTGCCTGAACCAGAACCGACATATTGCCGGGCTTGTGTTCGTTTCGCATCATTTTCATATGCGCTTCGGGCAGCTCTTTCCACGAGAATACCTCGGACATGCACGGATCCAGACGACGCTCGATCATCAACTGGTTCGCGGATGCAGCTTGTTTGAGATGCGCGAAATGCGACCCCTGCAGACGCTTTTGATGCATCCACATATAGCGCACGTCGAAGGTAAGGTTATAGCCAGTGGTTCCAGCGCAAATCACGACCATGCCACCCTTTTTCACCACAAAGGTTGAAACCGGGAATGTGCTTTCGCCCGGGTGTTCGAACACCATATCGACATTCACACCTTTGCCGGTGATATCCCAGATCGCTTTGCCGAATTTGCGGGCCTCTTTGAACCACTCTGAATACTCCGGAGTGTTCACCGTGGGCAGCTGCCCCCAGCAGTTGAAGTCTTTACGGTTGATCACGCCTTTGGCGCCAAGCCCCATGACAAAATCTCGTTTACTTTCGTCCGAGATCACGCCGATCGCGTTGGCACCTGCGGTATTGATTAACTGGATCGCGTACGAGCCCAAACCACCCGACGCGCCCCAGACAAGAACATTTTGACCCGGCTTCAGGTCGTGCGGTTCATGTCCAAACAACATCCGGTATGCGGTGGCCAGGGTCAGGGTGTAGCACGCGCTTTCTTCCCAGGTCAGATGTTTTGGGCGCGGCATCAACTGCTGGGCCTGTACGTTTGTGAACTGAGCAAATGAGCCGTCCGGTGTTTCATAGCCCCAGATTCGCTGGCTTGGGGAATACATCGGATCGCCGCCATTGCAGTATTCGTCATCGCCGTCATCCTGATTGCAGTGAATGACAACCTCGTCCCCTACTTTCCAGCGCTTGACCTTGTCACCCACCGCCCAAACGATACCGGATGCATCGGACCCGGCGATGTGGAACGGCTGTCCATGACCGTCAAACGGGCTGATCGGTTTGCCCAGCGACGCCCAGACACCGTTATAGTTCACGCCAGCAGCCATCACCAAGACCAGCACCTCGTGGCTGTCCAGCTTTGGGACGTCGACCACTTCCAACTGCATTGCGGTATCTGGCTCGCCATGGCGCTCTCTGCGGATGGCCCAAGCATACATTTGCTTCGGGACATATCCCATCGGAGGGATCTCACCCATCTCATAAAGGTCTTTTTCCGGTGCCTCGTACGACGCGATGCCACTGTCGGTGTCCAGAGCCATATTGGCCTCCCTTGTCCACAATCCTTGCCGCGATGCAGAATCGCCGGCTTTACCCGATGGATATTTTCCATCAAGCAATATTGCAACCCATTTTGATCTATTTTTGTAATTTTATGACCCAGCAACTGCAGAAATTTCTTTTGCAGATGCAGAAAGAACACGCTCTTCGCTTAGGGCTGCCGACGCTGCGTAGTAATTCAGAAGATCAATCCTTTGACCGGACGAGGATATTTTTCCGTTTTCGCGTTTAAGGATGCGACGATACACCAATTGCTGAACGCCGCTTTCAATCGCTTCACGACCAATGGGTGTCTCGGCCCCGTTGCTCCGCAATAGCTTGTCGATCATGGCAATCAGATCACTCTCGGGGATTTCACCTTTTTCCTGCACCAGCCAACACGCCGCAGGGCCCGGGACCAGTGGGAGGGCGTCTTTAAGCCCTGCCATCAGATCGCGGGCCAGATCAGTTGTAAGATCCGCTTCGTGATCCATCCGAAATGCCCCAAGCGAGATCGGCTGCCCATACCGGACGGATGCCAAGCCAAAGCGCTTGTAACGACCGACCAGCCGTCGACCGATTTGTTTGATTATCCACCACGCAATGACCCCAATCCTCGCCCGGAAACGACGTTGGTTTCCCAGTGCCGCTTTGGTCAAAATCGTATCTTCAAGCACGCGGTCATAATTCAAGGCTACCGGCACGAACACAACGTCCCGACCTTCGGGGTCGGCAGCATCGATGATGTACTTGAGCAGGCCCAGCTTCGGTCGCCCCAATCCTCCGGTCAGGCTCAGCCCGCCTTCGGGGAACATTGCCTGGGTAACACCGGCCTCGGTCGCGTGCCGCACATAGCAGGCCAGCACCTGACGGTAGAGCTCGCTGCCCGACTTGCGGCGAATAAAGTAAGCCCCCATTGCGCGGATCAAACGGCTGAGAGGCCAAACTCTGGCCCATTCCCCCACCGCATAAGAAAGAGCTGATTGATTGGCGGCCAGATAGGTCACCAGGACATAGTCCATGTTGCTGCGATGGTTCATCACGTAAACAACCGTGGCTTCAGGGTCTATATTACGCAGGGCTTTTTCGTCCATATAGCTGAGCCGCACGTTGTAAAACGCATTGCTCAGCATGCGCGCCAGACGAATGGCGACGCTGAAATAGGCTACTGCGGAAAAGGATGGAACGATCTCTCGCGCGTACCGGCGCGCGGTTTCGAACGCCACGGCCTCGGGAACGCGCTCCTCCTTGGCAAAGCTCTGAACGGCGTGTCCGACCTGTGGGTCATATATCAGGCGTTGAATCATGTCATGCCGACGCGCCAGTTTGAACGGCTGGATCGGTCGCTGCAGGCGTTCGTTCAGGCGTTTTACCGCGCGCTCAAGACGACGCCGGAAAAACCAACGCACAGAAGGGAAAAGAAAATGCGAGGCAAACGTGACCGCGGCAAACACCAGGATCAGCAAAAACAGCCAAAGCGGAAGCTCAACGGTCTTAGTCATGGCTGCACACTGCCACCAATCCTCCTGCCCTACAATCTGAACAGGCCAGATGCCGCAACGCAGCGAATTGACATATCCCTAAAATTGCGATTTAGAACCTTGTAACGCAATATTCTTACTCAGTCGATTCACGAGGATCAGATATGACGCAGTCGCAGAAAGATCGCCCCTGGCTCATCCGAACCTATGCCGGTCATTCCACCGCCAAGGCGTCAAATGCGCTGTACCGTGGAAATTTGGCCAAGGGGCAAACCGGTTTGTCGGTCGCATTCGATTTGCCGACCCAAACCGGATATGACAGCGACCACACGCTGGCACGCGGCGAAGTTGGCAAGGTCGGTGTACCGATCAGCCATCTCGGAGATATGCGCGTTCTGTTCGACCAGATTCCGTTGGAGCAGATGAACACCTCGATGACGATCAACGCGACAGCGCCGTGGCTGCTGGCGCTATATATCGCGGTGGCCGAGGAGCAGAGCGCAGATGTCTCTCAGTTGCAGGGAACGGTGCAAAACGATCTGATCAAAGAATACCTAAGCCGTGGAACTTATGTGTGCCCGCCCAAGCCGTCACTCAAGATGATCGCGGATGTCGCTGAGTATTGTTATTCGAATGTTCCCAAGTGGAACCCGATGAACGTGTGCTCCTATCACCTGCAAGAGGCGGGCGCGACACCGGAACAGGAACTGGCCTACGCGCTTGCAACAGCCATCGCCGTTCTGGACGAGCTGCGCCCACGCGTACCGGCTGAGGATTTCCCGGCACTCTGCGGCCGGATTTCGTTTTTTGTGAATGCAGGAATTCGCTTTATTACCGAAATGTGCAAAATGCGGGCTTTTGTCGATCTTTGGGATGAAATCCTGCAACAACGCTATGGCGTCGAGAACCCAAAATTCCGCCGATTCCGGTATGGCGTTCAGGTGAACTCGCTTGGCCTGACCGAACAGCAGCCTGAAAACAATGTCTACCGCATCCTGATCGAGATGTTAGCTGTAACCCTGTCAAAAAAGGCCCGCGCACGTGCCGTGCAGTTGCCCGCGTGGAATGAAGCCCTTGGCCTGCCTCGCCCGTGGGATCAGCAATGGTCTATGAGGATGCAGCAGATTCTGGCCTATGAAACCGACCTGTTGGAATACGGAGACCTGTTCGACGGAAACCCCGTGGTCGACGCAAAAGTTGAAGTGCTTAAGGACGGTGCACGCGCCGAGCTGGCAAACCTGGATGCGATGGGGGGTGCGGTCGCGTCTATCGAATACATGAAGTCTCGTCTTGTGGATTCCAACGCCGAACGCCTCAACCGTATTGAACGTAACGAGACTGTTGTGGTTGGTGTGAATAAATGGACTGAGGGAGAGCCCTCGCCCCTGCAAACCGAGGATGGCGGGATCATGGTTGTCGATCCTGCGGTGGAGCAGGACCAAATCGACCGGCTGAACACATGGCGTGCCAAACGTGATGACACCGCCGTTGTCACAGCCCTGGCCGCGCTGCGCCAAGCGGCCCAATCAGGAGCCAACGTAATGGAACCCTCGATCGCTGCTGCCAAGGCGGGTGTGACAACGGGCGAGTGGGCGGAGGAGATGCGCAAGGTTTTCGGAACCTACCGTGGTCCAACAGGTGTATCTGAGTCCGTGTCGAACAAGACAGAGGGTCTTGAGGATTTGCGTGCCGCTGTTGACGCTGTCAGTGACAAGCTGGGCCGCCGTCTGAAATTCCTGGTCGGCAAGCCCGGGCTGGACGGCCATTCCAACGGCGCCGAACAAATCGCGTTTCGCGCCCGCGACTGCGGCATGGATATCAGTTATGAGGGCATCCGATTAACTCCGGAAGAAATCGTAACAGCCGCTATTGAAGACCAAGCGCATGTTATTGGTCTGTCGATCCTGTCAGGAAGCCACATACCGCTGGTGCAGGATGTCATGAGTCGTTTGCGCGATGCCGGGTTGGACAATATCCCCGTGGTTGTTGGCGGGATTATCCCAGATGAAGATGCTGCAAAACTCAGGGC
Organism: Ruegeria sp. YTSA135; assembly: GCF_059610165.1. NCBI lineage: Bacteria > Pseudomonadati > Pseudomonadota > Alphaproteobacteria > Rhodobacterales > Roseobacteraceae > Ruegeria > Ruegeria sp. YTSA135. Next base: position 120,120 of record NZ_JBXWNC010000006.1, read on the forward strand.
AATGGGTGTTTCCAAAATCTATACACCCAAGAATTTTGAGCTTAATGCGATAATGGGGGATATCGTAACGCTGGTTGATCCGCAAAATATGGCGGCGGAATAACACTACAACAACCTAATAATGTCTATATCTATTGCCTTTTGGCAAGAGATGGATAGATACCGATTTTGAAACAACGGTGGGCCATTACGTCTGCTTGGGTCAATTTTCGGAATGGAGAAGACGAATGGCGATAAGCCTTGAAAAAATGTCGCGAAAGGAACTTCTTGAATTGAGCGACAAAGTTGCAATAGCACTGAAAAATGCAGAAAAACGCGAACGCCAAGAGGCTTTGAAAGCTGCTGAAAAGGCCGCAGCGGAATTTGGGTTTTCTCTTGCGGAACTATCGGGTGTCAGCTCAAAGTCATCAAAAGGAAAAAAGGCAAACGCCAAGTACAAAAACCCTGCCAACCCTGATCAAACCTGGTCAGGCCGGGGGCGTAAACCGCAATGGGTTCATGACGCTTTGAAAGCCGGCGCTGATATTTCGGACCTGGAAATCTGAAAGGAATTGACTGAAGAATGACAATTCATATCGGCGCGAAACACGGTGAAATCGCTGAAACAGTTCTTTTGCCCGGTGATCCGTATCGGGCAAAATGGGCAGCAGAAAACTTTTTAGAGAAAGCGACTCTGGTCAATAATGTGCGGGGTATGCTGGGCTTTACAGGAACCTGGAAAGGGAACCCCGTAACGATTCAGGGCAGCGGTATGGGCATGCCATCCTTGTCGATCTACGCCAACGAATTGATCCGTGACTATGATGCAAAAACCTTGATCCGCATCGGATCCTGCGGGGCCATGCAGGAAAGCGTTAAAATCCGCGATGTGATCCTGGCGATGACCTCGACAACGCTCAGCACTCCGTCTCGTGGTATCCTTAAAGAACTGAACTTTGCGCCTTGCGCCGATTGGGGATTGCTGCAGGCGGCCGCACGGGCGGCGGCGGCCAAAGGAACGCCCACCCATATCGGCGGAATATACTCGTCCGACGTATTCTACGATGAACGCCCCGATCTGAACGAACAGATGGTGCGCCACGGCATTCTTGGGGTCGAGATGGAGGCCGCAGAGCTTTACATTCTGGCCGCGCGCCACGACTGCCGGGCGTTGGCTGTTCTGACGGTCTCTGACCACTTGCTGACCGGTGAGGCCTTGCCCTCGTCAGAACGCGAAAGCAGTTTCGGCGATATGGTCGAGATCGCCCTGCACTCAGCTTTTTCGGACAATGACTGAATAAACAGGGCGCAGTTAGCGCCCTGCCCTTCTATTTCCCATTTAAGCAAATTGTAGGCGCATCCTCGCCCTTTTGCTGCGCGCCGCAATAGGTGCATTTCCAGACGCCTTCCTTACGATGCTGCCGCCACCTACAGTCGCGCGTCAAAGAAGACGTTCGTGACCGCCAAAAGAAATAGGCGAATACTCCGGCGGCCAACAGAAGCAACAAGATGGGCATTTCTATCTGTTGCCCAACCCAACCGCGATTTCAAGCGTCAGGCGGCGTTTGCGTATTCAAACAGCTCAGGCTCACGAGCATCTGATACCGCTGCGGGTTCTGGCGCGTAGTAAGCCCAAGCCTGTTCCAGCAATTCCAGCGCTTCGGCTGCTTTTGTTTTAGAGGTTTGTTTTTTCATCGGAGCGATCCCTTTCGGTTCAATCACTCCTCCCTGCACGCAAGATAGTCTCGTTCAGGGCTGGCAACATCGCATAGTTTTGCAACCTCGCCATGCACTTGCCGCAAAACGGCAAGTGCATTTTTTTTGGGTACCTAGATCGAACGGTCGACCATCATTTTTTTGATTTCAGCGATCGCCTTGGCCGGGTTCAGACCTTTCGGGCAGGTCTTGGCGCAATTCATGATCGTGTGGCACCGATACAGCTTGAAGGGGTCTTCAAGTTCATCCAGACGCTCACCCGTGGCTTCATCCCGACTGTCGATGATCCAGCGATAGGCGTGCAGCAACGCTGCGGGCCCAAGATAGCGGTCACCGTTCCACCAATAGCTTGGGCACGAGGTCGAGCAGCTGGCGCACATCACGCATTCATACAGACCATCGAGTTTCTTGCGGTCCTCAATAGACTGCTTCCACTCTTTCGCAGGACGGTTGGTCTTGGTTTCCAGCCATGGCATGATCGACGCGTGCTGCGCATAGAAATGCGTCAGATCAGGGATCAGGTCCTTGACCACCGGCATGTGCGGCAGTGGGTAGATTTTCACGTCTCCCTTGATTTCATCCATGCCATAGACACAGGCCAGCGTGTTGATCCCGTCGATGTTCATCGCGCAGGACCCGCAGATGCCTTCGCGGCATGATCGGCGGAAGGTCAGGGTCGGGTCGATCTCATTCTTGATCTTGATCAGTGCGTCCAGAACCATCGGGCCACAGCTGTCCATATCGACAAAATAGGTGTCGAGCTGTGGGTTTTTGCCGTCATCCGGGTTCCAGCGATAAATCTGGAACTTACGAACATTCTTTGCACCCTCAGGCTTGGGCCAGGTTTTCCCCGTCGTAATCCGTGAATTCTTGGGGAGGGTCAGTTGTACCATGTGTTCCTCTCCTTAGAACGTCCGCGCCTTGGGCGCGATTTTCTTGAGGCTGATGCCACCTTCGTTTTCGGTGGTCAGCGGGTCGACGATGACCGGGCGATAGCTGAGTTCAACCTTGTTGCCCTCAACCCGGCTGACGGTGTGAACGCGCCAGTTTTCATCGTCACGTTCGGTGTAGTCTTCGTGCGCGTGCGCGCCGCGGGATTCCTTGCGCGCCTCAGCTCCGACAATGGTGGCCAGCGCGCTTGGCATAAGGTTGGTCAGTTCCAGCGTTTCCATAAGGTCACTGTTCCAGACCAACGAGCGGTCGCTGACCTTAAGATCGTCCATCTTGGCGGCAATCGCCGTCATCTTTTCGACGCCTTCGGCCATCGTTTTGGCGGTCCGGAATACGGCGGCGTCCTCTTGCATGGTCCGCTGCATCTCAAGCCGCAGATCGGCGGTCGGAACGGCTCCGCTTGCGTTCCGCACTGCGTCGAAGCGATCAAAGGCCTTGTCGACCGACGCCTGGTTCAGAACCGGGTTCGGAGCCTTCGCATCCACAACTTCACCGGCGCGGATCGCCGCCGCGCGGCCAAACACCACAAGGTCAATCAGCGAGTTCGAACCCAATCGGTTCGCACCATGGACCGAGGCACAGCCAGCCTCACCCACGGCCATTAGGCCGGGGACAACAGCGGTTGGGTCGTCAGCAGTCGGGTTAAGCACCTCGCCCCAATAGTTGGTTGGGATACCGCCCATGTTATAGTGCACGGTCGGCAGAACCGGGATCGGTTCCTTGGTCACATCGACGCCCGCAAATACACGCGCCGATTCCGAGATTCCCGGTAGGCGCTCGGCCAGTGCTTCGGCCGGAAGGTGGCTGAGGTTCAGGTGAATGTGGTCGCCATTCTCACCGTGACCCCGGCCTTCACGGATCTCCATGGTCATCGAGCGCGAGACATAGTCGCGCGGCGCAAGGTCCTTATATTGGGGCGCATAACGCTCCATGAACCGTTCACCTTCCGAGTTGGTCAGGTAACCGCCTTCGCCGCGCGCGCCTTCGGTGATCAGACAACCCGAGCCGTAGATGCCGGTCGGGTGGAACTGAACAAACTCCATATCCTGCAACGCAAGACCTGCACGGGCCACCATGCCGCCACCGTCGCCGGTGCAGGTATGGGCAGAGGTTGCGCTGAAATAGGCGCGGCCATAACCGCCGGTCGCCAGCACCACCATCTTTGCGTTGAAGACATGCATCGTCCCGTCGTCCAGCTTCCAGCAGACGACACCCTGACACTGACCATCGTCTGACATGATCAGGTCGATGGCGAAGTATTCGATATAGAACTCGGCGTTGTTCTTCAGCGATTGGCCGTACAGCGTATGCAGAATCGCGTGACCGGTCCGGTCTGCGGCGGCACAGGTACGCTGAACAGCAGGACCTTCACCAAACTCAGTGGTGTGACCACCGAATGGCCGCTGATAGATCTTACCTTCTTCGGTACGGCTGAACGGCACGCCATAGTGCTCCAACTCGTAAACCGCTTTGGGCGCCTCGCGGGCCAGGTATTCCATGGCGTCGGTGTCACCCAGCCAGTCAGAGCCTTTGACGGTGTCGTACATATGCCACTGCCAATGGTCTGGGCCCATGTTGGACAGGGATGCCGCGATACCGCCCTGCGCAGCGACTGTGTGAGAGCGTGTCGGGAACACCTTGGTGATGCAGGCTGTTCGCAGGCCTTGCTCTGCCATGCCAAGCGTTGCACGCAGACCCGCACCACCTGCGCCTACGACAACGACGTCGTATTCGTGGGTTTCATATTCATATGCTGCTGTCATTCTTCTTGTTCCTTATCGCGCGCCGTTACAGGGCCAGCTTGACCAAGGCGAACAGCCCGGCCGCAATCAGCGTGTAGCCCAGGGCCCACATCGCAACGAGAGAGACTTTTTCCATAATTCCGTGAACATAATCCTCGATCGTTTCCTGAGCTTCGTACATCAACTGAAGCATGCCCACTATCAAAGTTAGGGCAGTTACGATCGCCGGGAAGGGGCGGCTGAAATAGGCCACAACCTCTTCGTAGGTGCCGCCAAGGCCTGCTCCGAACGTGAATATGAATATCGGAATCAACACGGTCAGGATCATTGCCCGAACCATCACCTGCCAATGTGTTCGTGTGCCGGATTTTCCTGCACCCAAACCCTGTGCGCGTTTACGGTCTGTCAGATATCGCATGTGCCGTCTCCTTACACCACAAGCACGGTGATAACGGTGAGGAGGGTCGCGCCAATGAACATGCCCAGACCCAGTTTTTCGGCGACTTTAACGTCAAGGCAATAGCCGAAATCCCACAAGACATGTCGCAAGCGACCAAGCGTGTGATACCAAAGCGCCCAAGTGGCGAGGGTCAAGAGGATATCGCCGAACCAACTGCGCAGAAATCCGTCGATGGAGACAAACGCGCTTTCCGAGGTCGAAGCGGCCAGCAGCCACCAGACGATCAGGATTGCAACGGCGAAAACACCCAGCCCCGAAAAACGGACCATGATCGATGACATGGACGTCATCTGCGGGCGGTAAATCATAATATGTGGCGAGAGCGGGCGGTTGCCCCGATTGACATCGGCCATGTCGGCTCCTCTTTCATTGGCTACCGGTCGTTTTACCCTTTTTTGATCCTCTGTCACGTGCTGCTTGAGTAAAAATGGGTAAAATGGGCTCAAAATCGCAAATTTTGCCAATACGTGATCACACTAAATCGCACTGTGATCACAAAGTTTATTCAATCTTCATTATGTTAGCGTTTTCAGGGGAAAAGCATCGTGATCACGAATCTATTGCCGCTGCTCCAAAGCTGCCGACTGTTGCACAACCTCGCGCAGCAGCTTTTTCCGGATACGGTCAGGGTAGTCCGCAAAACCCGCGGCCGAGACAACAAACGCCCCCTCTCCGACAATCACATTTTCAAAGAAATAGGCCGTCAGATCCGGTTCGCTTTCTTCGATCGCAATGGCGTTGACCGTCACGCCTCTGCTCCGCAGCGTATTGTGCAGTTCGGACGGCTCTACCCCTTCGTTTGAGACCCCATCACCCGAAATGTCTATCAGATGGCGTTTACAGTCTGACACGGCCCCGAAGCTGGACATCGTCATCTCAAGCGCTTCACCAATGGCCGTGGAAAAGTTGCGCCAGACTCTGGGATCGCTGGCGACCTGAGCGGCAAATCGTTCAAGCGCGTCAAAGCTGTCGATTCTGGTCCAGGGGATCGTCACCTTCTGGCGCGACGAGCCGGTCCATTGCACAAGCATCAATTGCGCCTGCCCGCGCACCAGTGCCTCTGACACAAGCGGATCACGCAACCCTTCGGCCAATCCGTCCATCTGAATCCGATATTCTTTTGTGTCGACCGATCCCGATACATCCACGGCCAATGCCAAAGCCAGATCGCACGCCAGTGCAGGCGGTGTTAAAAACAGGCAGGCAAGAATGGAGCGCAGCAAGGCCATGGCAACAGCCTAGCACGAATACGGCAGGCTGTGATCACATGAGTGTGCGCCGCCCTCAGACCGGCATCAAGGCCCAATAATCAAGGTCAAGCAGGACATTTGGTTGATACCGACCGTCTTCGTTTTTCAAAACAAACGGCTCACCGCCCTTGGTTGCAACTAGTCGCAAGCGCATGGCCCCAATGCCCGGCACATTGGTTTCAGCCTTGTCCACGACTTCGGACCAAGCCTTGATCGTGTCACCTGCGAAACAGGCGTTGGCATGCGCGCCGCCATTCAGACCCACGATCATCTGCGCATTGGCCAGACCGTTGAACGACAAGGCCCGCGCCATCGAAATCACATGTCCACCATAGATCAGACGGCCATCGGGTCGGAACGTCAGATCAAAATGCACCTTTGCCGTGTTTTGCCAGAGGCGCGTGGCCAGCATATGCTCGGCCTCTTCCACAGTTACGCCATCTACATGGTCAATGGTTTCGCCAATCTCATAGTCACCCCAGCGATGTCCCTCGCCCGATTGAACAAAGTTGTAATTCGAGAAATCCAACCCCGATGGCACCGCCAGATCCTGCGGATCAAGCGCCTTTTTCAGATCCGGCACAACGACTTCGGGTGCAGGGGCGTCAAGGTTCGATTTGCGCACCATAACCCAGCGCACATACTCGATGACAACCTCGTTTCGCTGGTTAAAGCCACGCGTGCGAACCCACACCACCCCGGTCTTGCCGTTCGAGTTCTGTTTGACGCCGATCACCTCGGACTCCGCGCGCAACGTGTCACCGGGATAGACCGGCATAAGCCACCGCCCTTCGGCATAACCCAGATTTGCCACTGCGTTCAGCGAGATATCAGGCACGGTTTTGCCAAAAACCACGTGGAACGCGGCCAGATCGTCAATCGGGCTTTGCGGAAGGCCACAGATCCGGGCGAACTCGTCCGAGGAATAGAGCGCATGCCGTGCGGGATACAGCGCATGATACAACGCGCGCTCTCCATCAGTTACGGTGCGCGGCACAGCATGGTGCAGCACCTGCCCGACTGAGTAATCCTCGAAAAAGCGGCCCGGATTGGTTTTTGCCATTACTGCTGTCCCAGTTTCATGTCGGGTGAATAGTCGGTATCGACCTCTTTGATCACGGCCTGCGCGCACCGCATCATACGGCTGGATTCGTCAAACGCGTATGAAGGGTCGCCATACAGCTCCCATCCTTTAGCCAGCGCGTTCGAGACCTTGTGGCAGAAGTCTGACGTGTCTTCCGCAGTCAGCAGCCGGTAGAGTTTTGCCATTGCATCAGCTCCTTACGACGGAAATGGCCAAGGACCAACCAGCCCGTGGATGTAACCGATGATGCCCAACAGCACGATCGAGCCAGCAAAGAACATAGCGTCCTTGCCGAAGGTGCCGGGCTCGCCGGGGGTCCATTCAGGCTCGGCGCGGTTGATGACAATCACCTCGACCACCGCCCAGGCCAGCAAGCCGCCGAACAGGATGATCGAAGCCAGATCGCCATTGACCAAAAGATGCGCGAAAGCCCACAGCTTGAACCCGCCCAGCATCGGGTGGCGGAGCTTGTGCAGCAAGCGGCCTTTGGTTCCGGCCGGACTCATCAGATAGATCGCGATAAGCACCAAAAGGTTGTTGATGTGGATCATGAATGCCGGTAGTGCCCAGACATAGATGAAATCGGTCATGCGATAGCCGAAGATCATCAACAGGATTGCAGCAACCAACGACAGGGCCACTGCGGCTTTGCCGGCGTCGCCCATCGCCGCACGTTGCGTTGGCATGATACGTTTGAACAAATGGGCGGCCCACCACAGTGCCACCCCAAGGATCAGAAGAACAAAGCCCATACTGGCCTACCCCGCTTGCAAAGCTGAAATCACCTCTGCTTTTGCCAGAATTTCGCGGGCTGTTACAACATGCAGGTTTTCAACGATCTTCCCATCGACCACTGCAACACCCTGACCCTGCGCCTCGGTCTCTTCAAACGCAGCAATCTGACGGCGCGCCAGATCAATCTCGGCCTGCGATGGCGCAAAAGCCGCGTTGGCGATGTCGATCTGCGCCGGGTGGATCAGAGTCTTGCCATCAAAACCCATATCGCGGCCCTGCTCACATTCAGCCGCCAGACCATCATTGTCTTTGAACGCGTTGTATACGCCGTCGACAATGATCAGCCCCTCGGCCTTGGCGGCCAGCAGGCACAAACCCAACGAGGTCATCAGCGGCAGGCGATCAGAGCGGAACCGGGTTTGCAGGTCCTTGGCCAGATCATTTGTACCCATCACAAAGCCTGTCATCAACGGATGAGCCGCAATTTCATCCGCATTCAGCATGCCGCGCGGCGTTTCCATCATCGCCCAGACCGGCTTGTCACCTGTGATGGCAGCTAGTGCATCCACGTCAGCGGCCGCGTTCACCTTGGGTAGCAACACAACATCAGCGTCCATATCGCGGACCGCCTCGGCATCGGCGCGGCCCCATTCTGTATCCAAGCCGTTGATGCGTACGATCTTGACGCGTTCACCGTAGCCACCAGCCGCCAGCGCCGCACTCAGCGTTTGGCGCGCATTTGCCTTTTCCTCAGCGGCCACTGCGTCTTCGAGATCAAAGATGATCGCATCCGCCGGCAATGTGCGTGCCTTGTCCAATGCCCGCTCGCGTGAGCCGGGGATGTACAATACTGAGCGATAGGGGCGCTGACGGGCGTCCATTGGCCTCTCCCTTTGAAACAAAATTGCGCGAAATGGGGCATTTTTTTCCGGAAAGTTCAAGAGCAAAATCGCCGCAACGCAGCATGAGCGCCGCAACGTGCGTAGGCTTAACCTAATTTGGGTCAGCCGACACCAAGCTGAAGGTCAGATGGAATCTGGAGGTTTTGCAGATGAAAGACATGCTGATCAAGTTGACGATGGGCCTTGGTATCATGGTGCTGGCCGCACAGCAGGTACAGGCTCGGACCTGCGCCCCAAGCGATGAAATGGTGAAACGACTGGCGGGCACATACGGAGAAACGCGCCACGCTATCGGAATCGCGCGGCAAGGTGCGATAATGGAGCTTTTTGCTTCGGATCAGACCGGCAGCTGGACGATCACGGTAACGCTGCCGGACGGAACAACTTGCCTGGTCGCAGCGGGTGGGGATTATGAGGCAATCGCAGAAGCCCTTCCACCCAATATCTAAGTCAAGGCATCCCAGATCAGTTTGCTGCCTGTAATGATCAGCAATACATAGGCAATGCCAAAAAACAGCCGTTCGGACAGCATGAAATGCGCCCGGACGCCCAGCCAGGCACCCAGCAGTGCAAAAGGTGTCAGCAGCAGATCAGCCCATGCGGTGTGCCAGGTAAACATCCCCAGAAAGGCATACGGTACGAATTTCGAGATATTGATGACCCAGAAGACCAGCACGGTGGATGCCTGGAACTCGGTCTTAGTCAGGCGTTGCGACAGCAGATAAACAGCGGCAGGCGGCCCGCCGGCATGACTGACAAAACTGGTAAACCCGGCGACCAGCCCGGCAAACAACCCGGCAGTTGTCGGCAGTCTCTTTTCAAACCCCCGGATAAGGCCTTTGCTCTGGGCGAAATGCCAGACTACGAATCCGACCGAGATTCCACCAATCAGCAAACGCAGCAGGTCATCATCGGTCGCGCGGTATAGCCAAGCGCCCAGCGCGACCCCAGGGACCGCACCCAAAATCAACAGGCGCGAGTCAGGCCAGCTCCAGCGTTTCCAATACGGGCCAAGTGTCGCCACATCAATGACCATCAGAATGGGCAACATCAGTGCAAGCGCCTGCCCCGGCTCAAGTATCAGCGCCAGAATCGACGACGACGCAAAAGCCACGCCTGACCCGAACCCGCCCTTCGAGATGCCCGCAAAGATCACCGCCGGAATTGCGACGGCAAAAAACATCAGGTTCAGTTCGAACATGCGGCATCCCGTATATTGGCTTGTCTAAAAAGCCGTTTAGCGCAATCAGCGCGCCCGGCGCAAACTGTATGCGGTTGCATGCCGCGCTGCATAACCCTTGCGCGAACGCCATTTACCGACTAGCACAACCGCGACTTCAAAACCGACCGGAGACAATCCAAATGGCCAGACCCAAGATCGCGCTGATCGGCGCAGGTCAGATCGGCGGCACGCTCGCCCACCTCACAGCAATGAAAGAACTGGGTGATGTCGTCCTGTTCGACATCGCGGAAGGCATCCCCGAAGGCAAAGCGCTCGACATCGCTGAGTCCGGGCCCTCCGAGGGCTTTGATGCCAAGCTGAAAGGCACACAGTCTTATGAGGATATCGCAGGTGCCGATGTCTGCATCGTAACGGCAGGTGTACCGCGTAAACCGGGGATGAGCCGTGACGATCTGCTGGGGATCAACCTGAAAGTCATGAAATCCGTCGGTGAAGGCATCGCCGCCCACGCGCCTGACGCCTTCGTTATCTGCATCACCAACCCGCTGGATGCGATGGTCTGGGCGCTGCGCGAATTCTCTGGCCTGCCGCACAACAAGGTCTGTGGCATGGCTGGCGTCCTGGACTCGGCCCGATTCCGGCACTTCCTGGCCGAAGAATTCGGTGTGTCCATGAAAGACGTTACTGCCTTCGTTCTGGGCGGCCACGGTGATACCATGGTGCCGTCGGTCCGCTATTCGACCGTTGCGGGTATCCCGCTGCCCGATCTGGTCAAAATGGGCTGGACCTCGCAAGACAAGCTGGACGCGATCGTACAGCGCACCCGCGACGGCGGCGCCGAGATCGTTGGTCTGCTGAAAACAGGTTCAGCCTTCTACGCCCCGGCAACGTCGGCGATTGAAATGGCTGAGGCCTATCTGAAAGACCAAAAACGCGTCCTACCCTGCGCCGCCTATTGTGACGGAGAGCTGGGTGTTAGCGGCATGTACGTAGGTGTCCCCACCGTAATCGGGGCTGGTGGCATCGAAAAAATCGTCAACATCACCCTGAACGATGAAGAGCAGGCCGGTTTCGACAACTCGGTCAATGCTGTGAAGGGTCTGATTGAGGCTTGCAAAGGCATCGACAACTCGTTGGCATAAAATTCGGTATAACCGACTATGATTCTGAATGCGCGTCTTCGGACGCGCATTTTTTGTCTGGTAAGCCCGTTTGGGTTCTACTATCGGCGCGCGTCTAACACCCTTTCCGTCAACTCTGACAAAATCCGACATGCCTCCGAACCTTGTCTGCGGAATGCAACACGACGCGATCTTTTATTTTTTGCTCGGGTGGCAACCGCACTCAGGAATATCGAGTAGACGTATGTCGCAGGCATGTGTTTGTAGAATCGACTTGGCGGTTCAAATCAATTGACCCACATCAACGGGTAGCTTGTGATCACACCCCAAAAATCCGTGATCACAAAAGGTGAAAATCTTAGTGAAAAAGCTCTGTAGAAGCAAAAAAGCCTTTATATTTCTGTTATACAGCCGTCTATAACGACTTAATCGTAGTCAGACGGGACAGTTTCGATGAACATTCACGAATATCAGGCCAAGGCTCTTCTTCGCAGCTATGGCGCTCCGGTCTCCGAAGGTCGCGCGGTTTTGCGCGCCGAGGAAGCCAAAACCGCAGCCGGTGAACTGGATGGCCCCCTTTGGGTTGTCAAAGCACAAATCCACGCAGGTGGTCGCGGCAAGGGGTCTTTCAAAGAAGCCGATGCCGGCGAAAAGGGCGGTGTACGTCTGACCAAGTCGGTGGAAGAAGCCGCCGAAGAAGCGAAGAAGATGCTGGGCCGCACGCTGGTCACGCATCAGACCGGCCCCGCAGGCAAGCAGGTCAACCGCATTTATATCGAGGCCGGGTCCGGCATCGAACGCGAATTGTACCTGGCCCTGCTGGTAGATCGTCAGACCAGCCGCATCTCATTCGTCTGCTCGACTGAGGGCGGCATGGACATTGAAGAGGTTGCTGCTGCCACGCCCGAGAAAATCCTGTCCTTCTCGGTCGATCCTGCGACCGGCTACCAACCCTATCATGGCCGCCGCATCGCCTTTTCGCTGGGGTTGGAAGGCGCGCAGGTCAAGCAATGCGTCAAACTGATGAGCCAGCTTTATGCCGCCTTTGTCGAGAAGGACATGGAGATGCTGGAGATTAACCCGCTGATCATTTCGGACAAGGGCGATCTGAAAGTGCTGGACGCCAAGGTCGGCTTTGACGGCAACGCGGTCTACCGCCACCCCGACATCGCCGAACTGCGCGACGAGACCGAGGAAGACCCCAAGGAACTGGAAGCGTCGAAATACGACCTGAACTATATCGCTCTGGATGGTGAGATCGGGTGCATGGTGAACGGTGCCGGTCTGGCGATGGCCACCATGGACATCATCAAACTGTACGGGGCTGAGCCTGCCAACTTCCTCGACGTGGGCGGCGGCGCGACCAAAGAGAAAGTGACCGAAGCGTTCAAGATCATCACCTCGGACCCGAACGTCAAAGGCATTCTGGTCAACATCTTCGGCGGCATCATGCGCTGTGACGTCATCGCCGAGGGCGTTGTCGCCGCGGTGAAAGAGGTCGGCCTGCAGGTTCCGCTGGTCGTGCGTCTGGAAGGCACGAATGTGGAGAAGGGCAAAGAGATCATCAACACCTCTGGCCTGGACGTGATCGCAGCGGACAACCTGAAAGACGGCGCTGAGAAGATCGTGAAGGCCGTCAAAGGCTAATCCAATTCCGTGGGGTGGGCTTCATCCCACCTTTCCGAATAATTCTGGCAGGCCGCGGCCCGCCTAAAACAGGAGAACGCCAGATGGCAGTCCTCATCGACGAAAATACCAAAGTGATCTGTCAGGGTTTTACCGGCTCGCAGGGCACATTCCACAGCGAACAGGCCATCGCTTATGGCACCAAGATGGTCGGAGGCGTGACGCCCGGCAAAGGCGGGATGGAGCATCTGGGCCTGCCCGTGTTCAACTCGGTTCACGAAGCCAAGCATGTGACCGAAGCCAATGCCAGCGTGATCTACGTGCCGCCGCCCTTTGCGGCCGACTCGATCCTCGAAGCGATTGATGCCGAGATGGAAGTGATCGTCTGCATCACCGAAGGCATTCCGGTTCTGGACATGATGAAGGTGAAACGCGCGCTGGAAGGTTCGAGCTCGCGCCTGATCGGTCCGAACTGCCCAGGTGTCATCACGCCCGACGCCTGCAAGATCGGCATCATGCCCGGCCACATCCACAAGCGCGGTTCGGTCGGCGTTGTGTCGCGTTCGGGCACCCTGACCTATGAGGCGGTCAAGCAGACCACCGATGTAGGTCTGGGCCAGTCCACCTGCGTGGGCATCGGCGGCGACCCGATCAAAGGCACCGAGCATATCGACGTGCTGGAATGGTTCCTGGCCGATGACGAAACCGAGTCGATTATCATGATCGGTGAAATCGGTGGTTCGGCCGAGGAAGAAGCCGCGCAGTTCCTGGCGGATGAGGCCAAGAAAGGCCGCAAGAAACCGACCGCCGGTTTCATAGCAGGCCGCACAGCTCCTCCGGGCCGCCGAATGGGTCACGCAGGCGCGATTGTCGCCGGCGGCAAGGGTGGTGCCGAGGACAAGATCGAAGCCATGCGCTCAGCCGGTATCGTCGTGGCCGAAAGCCCGGCAACGCTGGGTGAGGCTGTTCTGGAAGCGATTGGCTGATATGGCGGCTTCGGCCGTCTAGTCTGGAGAGGAACGGAACACATGACCTTTGGTGAGGCTGTAAAAACGTGTTTCTCCAAATTTTTCACCTTTTCGGGCCGTGCCTCACGGCCCGAGTACTGGTTCTTTTTCCTCTTTATCGTGATCTGGAACATCATCGCCGGGATCATCGACTGGCAGTTCTTCACCCAAGTCGCCACGACAGAAACGGAGACGAGTACATCCGTCACCGCCACGTCATCGCAACCTGTACAAAGCATCGTCAGCCTGATCGTATTCATCCCGCATCTGGCCGTCGCGTGGCGGCGGATGCATGATACCGGACGCAGTGGTCTTTATGCTTTGTTGCCGATCCTGCTGATCCTGGGGGCAGGTGCCGTTCTGTTCTTCGGCATCGGCCTTGCATCCAGTTTCCAGCATGGCGGCAATCTGGACATCCTGTTCACCCGCGCCACGCTGTTGATCGTCATTCCGACACTGCTGATCCTTTTTGTGTCGCCTCTTCTGGTGCTGTGGTGGCTGACCCGCCCCAGCCAACCGGGCCTCAACCAATACGGCCCGAACCCGCAGGAGGTTGCCCCATGATCGGACACGCAGGAAAATCTGGTTTCACTCAGCCACAAACCGGAAAGGATCAGTGAGATGGTCCTGGTTTGCCACAAGCACAAGTTCATTTACCTGAAGACGACCAAGACGGCGGGCACCTCGACCGAGAAAGCCCTGCAGCCCTTGTGTGAAAAACCGGGGCTGGGTGAGTTGCCGAACGGAGAGATCAGGATCTCAAAACATGGGATTGTGGGGGCACGTGGACCCAGAACGCAGAACACCCATCGCATTCTGCGGTTGTGGCACAGGCACAAACATCCATGGCGTAGTCATATGTCAGCCATAAACATAAGGGAAAACCTGGGCGCCAAGACATTTGACAGCTATACCAAGATCGCAAATGTCCGCGATCCTTTCGACCGGGTGGTGTCGCAGTTTCATTTTATGAAATACCAGAAGAATCTGCCTTCGGAGGACGCGAAAACCGAATTCGAGCAGTTCAGATCGTTCGTCTTGTCGGGCACATGGTCCATAGATTGGGACATCGTTTCGATCGATAACAAACTGATTGTTGATCGTTTCATTCGCAAAGAACACCTTGTCGCCGACTTGAAAGAAACGCTCGCTGGATTTGGTCTGCCGGAAAACGGTTTTAAACTCGGACACGACAAATCCATGAAAGAAAGACGAAAGGGCATACCTGTGCCAGAGTACTACGACACTGAAACGATCGATACTGTCCGACGAAACATGGCCTGGGTATTTGATACACTGGGTTATCCAGACCAGCCGCAACACTGAAACCAAAACCGAAACCGCCTACCCATTCGAGGTTCGCACATGACCGAACATACGCCCAATTCCGCATTTCACGCCTCTAGCTTTATGCAGGGGCACAATGCCGAGTATCTGGAGCAGCTATATGCCCAATACACCAAGAACCCCGGTGCGGTAGACGCCGCATGGGCCGAGTTTTTCAAGGCCATGGGGGACGCTTCTCCGGACGTGCAGAAAGAGGCTGAAGGGCCCTCCTGGGCGCGGACCGACTGGCCGCCGATGCCCGCCGATGACCTGACCGGAGCTCTCACAGGCGAATGGTCAGAGATTGACGCCAAAGCAGCAGGCAAGAAGATCAAGGAAAAGGCAGCTGACAAGGGCGTTGAGGTCAGCGATGATCAGATCAAACGCGCCGTTCTGGACAGTCTGCGCGCGCTGATGTTGATCCGGGCCTATCGCATCCGGGGTCATCTGGCCGCCGATCTTGACCCGCTGGGCATGCGAGCCGCCAGTACGCATCCAGAACTGGACCCCAAGACATACGGCTTCACCGAGGCCGATATGGACCGTCCGATCTTTATCGATAATGTTCTGGGCCTGCAGATGGCCAGTATGCGCCAGATCGTTGAGATCGTGAAACGCACCTATTGCGGCACCTTTGCGCTGCAATACATGCACATCTCTGACCCTGAACAGGCCGCTTGGCTTAAGGAACGGATCGAAGGCTACGGCAAGGAAATCCAGTTCACCAAGGAAGGCCGCAAGGCCATTCTCAACAAGATGGTCGAGGCCGAGGGATTTGAGAAATTCCTGCACGTCAAATACATGGGCACCAAGCGCTTTGGTCTTGACGGCGGTGAGGCGCTGATCCCTGCGATGGAACAGATCATCAAGCGTGGCGGTGCCTTGGGCATAAGGGATATCGTGATTGGCATGCCTCACCGGGGTCGCCTGAACATCCTTGCCAACGTGATGGGTAAACCTTATCGCGCGATCTTCAACGAATTTCAGGGCGGTAGCTTCAAACCCGAAGACGTGGATGGGTCCGGCGATGTGAAATATCACCTCGGCGCGTCCAGCGACCGCGAGTTTGACGGCAACAGCGTGCACCTGTCGCTGACCGCGAACCCTTCGCACCTTGAGGCGGTGAACCCCGTGGTGCTGGGCAAGGTCCGCGCCAAGCAGGACCAACTGAACGACACCGATCGTACTGCGGTGATGGGTATCCTGCTGCATGGTGACGCGGCCTTTGCCGGTCAAGGTGTTGTGGCCGAAGGCTTTGGCCTGTCGGGTTTGCGCGGGCACAAGACCGGCGGCACCATGCATATCGTGGTGAACAACCAGATCGGCTTTACCACCGCGCCGCACTTCTCGCGGTCTTCTCCGTATCCGACGGATATCGCGCTGATGGTCGAAGCACCGATTTTCCACGTGAACGGCGATGACCCCGAAGCGGTGGTGCACGCTGCAAAGGTTGCGACCGAGTTCCGCCAGAAGTTCCACAAGGACGTGGTCATCGACATCTTCTGCTATCGCCGGTTTGGTCACAATGAGGGCGATGAGCCCATGTTCACCAACCCGATCATGTACAAAAAAATTAAGACCCATAAGACCACACTGTCTCTGTATACTGAGCGTTTGGTCCAAGACGGCCTGATCCCGGAAGGTGAGATCGAGGACATGAAAGCCGCCTTCCAGGCGCATCTGAACGATGAGTTCGACGCCGGCAAGGATTACAAGCCGAACAAGGCCGACTGGTTGGATGGGCGCTGGTCGCATCTGAACAAGAACAAAGAAGAATATGTCCGCGGCGAAACTGCAATCTCGCCCGAGACACTGGCCGAAGTCGGCAAGGCCCTGACGCATGCGCCCGCAGATATCGCGGTGCACAAAACCGTCTCGCGCCTGCTGGACCACAAGAAACAGATGTTCGACAGCGGCAAAGGCTTTGACTGGGCAACGGGTGAGGCACTGGCCTTTGGGTCATTGCTGACCGAAGGGTATCCGGTACGCCTGTCCGGGCAGGATGCGACACGTGGTACGTTCAGTCAGCGCCACTCGGGCTTCGTGCATCAGGAAACCGAAGAGCGGTATTACCCCCTGAACAACATCCGCGAAGGGCAGTCGAAATACGAAGTGATCGACTCGATGCTTTCGGAATACGCGGTATTGGGCTTCGAATACGGCTATTCGCTGGCCGAACCCAACGCGCTGACCCTGTGGGAAGCCCAGTTTGGTGACTTCGCCAACGGTGCGCAGATTATGTTTGACCAGTTCATCAGCTCGGGCGAAAGCAAATGGCTGCGTATGTCGGGTCTGGTGACCCTGCTGCCGCACGGGTTCGAAGGGCAAGGCCCCGAACATAGCTCGGCCCGCCTGGAACGCTTCTTGCAGATGTGCGGTCAGGACAACTGGATCGTAGCGAACTGCACGACGCCAGCGAACTACTTCCACATCCTGCGCCGCCAATTGCACCGGACGTTCCGCAAACCGCTGATTCTGGTTACACCGAAATCGCTGCTGCGGCACAAGCTGGCGGTCAGCACGGTCGAGGATTTCACCACCGGCTCCAGCTTCCACCGGGTGCTGTGGGACGACGCGCAACAGGGCAACTCGGACACCAAGCTGGTGGCCGACAAGCAGATCAAACGCGTCGTTCTGTGTTCGGGCAAGGTCTACTACGACCTGCTGGAAGAACGCGACGCACGCGGGATCGACGACATCTACCTGCTGCGGATCGAGCAATACTATCCGTTCCCGGCGCACTCGCTGATCAACGAGCTTGAGCGCTTTAAAGGGGCCGAGATGGTCTGGTGTCAGGAAGAACCCAAGAACCAGGGCGCCTGGACATTTATCGAACCCAATATCGAATGGGTGCTGACCCGCATCGGCGCCAAACACACAAGGCCAACCTATGTCGGCCGCGCAACCTCGGCTTCGCCCGCGACGGGTCTGGCCAGCCAACACAAAGCTCAACAAGAGGCGCTCGTGAACGAAGCGCTGAGCCTCGAAGGAAAGTAAACGATGACAATTGAAGTTCGTGTTCCCACGCTTGGCGAATCCGTCACCGAAGCCACGGTTGCGACCTGGTTCAAGAAACCCGGTGATGCCGTGGCTGTGGATGAGATGCTCTGTGAGCTTGAGACTGACAAGGTAACGGTTGAGGTCCCGGCCCCGGCTGCCGGTGTCATGGGTGAAATCGTCGCCGCCGAGGGTGAAACCGTTGGTGTCGACGCCTTGCTTGCGACTATTGCCGCAGGCGAAGGCGCAGCTTCGGCCCCGGCTACTGCAGCCGCTGAACCCGCACCCAAGGCCGCACCAGCCGCTGGCGCTGGCAGTGTCGACGTGATGGTTCCCACCTTGGGCGAGTCGGTCACCGAGGCCACGGTATCCACGTGGTTCAAGCAGGTGGGCGACGCCGTGGCGCAAGACGAAATGCTCTGCGAACTTGAAACTGACAAGGTCTCCGTTGAAGTTCCAGCGCCCGCCGCAGGCGTTCTGTCCGAAATCGTCGCACCTGAAGGCACGACCGTGGATGCAACGGCCAAGCTGGCCGTGATCTCGGGCGCGGGCGCTGCGACGGCCCCCGCCGCGGCTCCGGCAGCTGCTGCAGCAGCCCCGGCCGCAGCGGCTGCGGGTAAAGACGTGGCCAATGCCCCTTCGGCCGAAAAAGCGATGGCCGAGGCTGGTCTGAGTGCTGATCAGGTCACCGGCACCGGTCGCGATGGCCGCATCATGAAGGAAGACGTGGCCAAGGCGGTCGCAACTGCTGCTGCGCCTACATCGGCTCCTGCTCCTGCTCCGGCCGCCGCGCCACGCGCGCCGGTTCCTGCGGATGACGCTGCGCGCGAAGAACGCGTCAAGATGACCCGCCTGCGCCAGACCATCGCCAAGCGCTTGAAAGACAGCCAGAACACCGCCGCGATGCTGACCACCTATAACGAGGTGGACATGACCGAGGTGATGGCCCTGCGCAGCCAGTACAAGGACCAGTTCGAGAAGAAGCACGGCGTGCGTCTGGGCTTTATGTCCTTCTTCACCAAGGCTTGCTGCCATGCGCTGAAGGAGGTGCCCGAGGTGAATGCCGAGATCGACGGCACCGACATCGTCTATAAAAACTTTGTCCATATGGGCGTGGCCGCCGGTACACCGACTGGCCTTGTGGTTCCGGTGATCCGCGATGCCGACAGCATGTCGTTCGCCGCTATCGAGAAGGCCATCGCCGAGAAAGGCAAACGCGCCCGAGATGGCAAACTGTCCATGGCCGAAATGCAGGGCGGTACCTTCACCGTCTCAAACGGTGGCGTCTACGGCTCGCTGATGTCCTCACCCATCCTGAACCCCCCGCAGTCGGGTATTCTGGGCATGCACAAAATCCAGGATCGTCCGATGGCAATCAACGGTCAGGTCGTAATCCGTCCGATGATGTATCTGGCACTGTCTTACGACCACCGGATCGTGGATGGCAAAGGCGCGGTCACGTTCCTTGTTCGCGTGAAAGAGGCGCTGGAAGATCCACGCCGCCTGCTGATGGACCTGTAATCATGGCAACCCATGTGCTTTGGCAAGCTGATGTGGCGGATTTCGATGCCTGGCTGAAGGTGTTCCGTGAAGATACGGCAGTGCGCAAATCTGCCGGAATTCATGACCTTCACGTCTGGCGCGATCCTGCGCGACCTGATCACGCCGTTGCCCTGTTCGAGATTTCGGATCTTGAGCGGGCCACGGCCTTTCTCGAATCTGAGGAACTTGCCATGCATCACGAACGCGGCGGCGTCGCGCATATTCAGGTCAAAGTGCTTTCGCCCGAGTAGGCCTGATGCCCTGTGTACGTGACATATACCGATTGTCTGGCCAATTCTCTGGCGGCGTCCGCGCCGCCACAACCTGCCAGGCCCCCCAACGGCGATCTTCGTTGAGTTTTCACTTGCCAAGCGACCACATATTCGGAGATCGCACCAGATGACCCCCGAACTTATCGCACTAACCTTGGCCGCACTGTTGCAGGTCGTGCAATATGCCCTGATGGCGATACCCGCGAATATCGAACTGGGACCGGGTAAAACCATGTCCCCGCGCGACCGCTCGCGTCTGAACGGATCGCTGGAAGACCAGCTATCGGACGAGACCGGCCGTTTATACCGTGCGCTGAACAATCATTTCGAAGGGTTGATCCTGTTCACCATAGCCTGCACCGCGGTCACGGTCGCAGACGCGGGCACCGGATTTACCGCGGCATGTGCGTGGATCTATCTGATCGCCCGCATACTCTACGTACCGGCTTACTTTTTTGGCTTGTCGCCCTGGCGCAGCCTGATCTGGTTTGCTGGTTTCCTCGCAACAACTTTCATGCTTTTGGCGGTGCTTTTTTGATAACGCCAGTTTACAGCCTGTGCGCAGGTGGTGTCTGCTCTGCCACAGCCCGACTACTCAAGGAGACCTTTCATGGCAAACTATGACGTCATCGTAATCGGCGCTGGCCCCGGCGGCTATGTCTGCGCTATTCGCTGTGCCCAACTGGGCTTGAAAACCGCCGTTGTAGAAGGGCGAGACACGCTGGGCGGCACGTGCCTGAACGTCGGCTGCATCCCGTCCAAGGCGCTGCTGCATGCCAGCCACCAACTGCATGAGGCCGAGCATAACTTTGCCAAGATGGGCCTGAAGGGGAAAAGCCCCTCGGTCGATTGGAAACTGATGCAGGTCTACAAGGACGAAACCATTGAGGGTAATACCAAGGGCATCGAGTTTCTGTTCAAGAAAAATAAGATCGACTGGTTAAAGGGCTGGGGCTCGATCCCCGCTGCAGGTCAGGTCAAAGTGGGCGACGAGGTTCACACGGCCAAGAACATCATCATCGCTTCGGGCTCTGAACCTGCTTCGCTGCCGGGCGTTGACGTGGATGAGAAAGTTGTCGTGACCTCGACCGGTGCGCTGTCGCTTGGCAAGGTTCCGAAAAAGATGGTTGTCATTGGTGCGGGCGTGATCGGTCTGGAACTGGGTTCGGTGTATCAGCGACTTGGCGCCGAAGTCACCGTGATCGAATTCCTCGACGTGATCACGCCGGGCATGGACCCCGAGGTTCAGAAAACGTTCCAGCGCATTCTGAAAAAACAGGGGTTGAACTTTGTCATGGGCGCAGCGGTACAAAAGACCGAAGCGACCAAGACCAAGGCCAAAGTCACCTACAAGCTGCGCAAAGATGACAGCGAACACGTGATTGAGGCGGATACCGTTCTGGTCGCCACCGGGCGAAAGCCATTCTCGGACGGTCTTGAGCTTGAGTCACTGGGCGTTGAAATGACCCAACGCGGCCAGATCAAGGTGGGCTCTGACTGGCAGACAAACGTGCCCGGCATCTATGCCATCGGCGATGTCACCGAAGGCCCGATGCTGGCGCATAAGGCCGAAGACGAAGGCATGGCCGCCGCGGAACAGGTCGCGGGCAAACATGGCCACGTCAATTATGGCGTCATTCCGGGGGTGATCTACACCTGGCCCGAGGTCGCCAATGTCGGCGAAACCGAAGAGACCCTGAAAGAACAAGGCCGCGCCTATAAGGTGGGCAAGTTCATGTTCATGGGCAACGGCCGCGCCAAGGCGAATTTTGCGGCCGATGGGTTCGTCAAAATTCTGGCTGACACCGAAACCGACCGGATACTTGGCGCCCACATTATCGGCCCGGCGGCAGGCGATCTGATCCATGAGGTTTGCGTCGCAATGGAGTTCGGCGCGTCAGCCGAAGATCTGGCCCTAACCTGCCATGCGCACCCAACCTATTCCGAAGCGGTACGAGAAGCGGCACTGGCCTGCGGCGACGGCCCGATCCACAGCTAACTTACTGCCCCGCCGGCTAACCGGTCGGCGGGGTCAACCACGCGTCCAGATAGGTCTCTAACCTGTCACTGAATGTGGTGGCCGCGTGCAGGGCGCAGAACCTTAGCGACATAGCCTGAATGGCAAAAGCCTGCACCCCTTCTGCAAGAAGTTCAGGCGTTACGTCCTTCCGCACATCTGCTGTTTCAAGCCACATCATTACAAGGCGATAGTATCGGTCGAAAAAATGGGCAATCGGTCCTATTTCCGCAACAGCCGTCGCGCCTGAATACCTGATCAACAGATCAAATACGTATCGCTCGGATGTCATGAATCTGTGGACAGGTTCAAGCGCGGCGATAATCTCGGACACGGTCCTGGGTGGTGCCTGGGCTTCGGCACTATCCAGAAACTCATTCAACTTTGCGCCAATCAGAGTTTCCATTAGCGCATCCTTGTCACGGAAATGCGCGAAGAACGTACCTTTGGCCACACCCGCCGCCTGCACTACGTCTTCGACCCTCAGGGCCTCGTAGCCACCAGTGTTGATCAGGTTTTCCGAGGCTTCCATAAGGCGCGCTCGAGTTTTCAGAGTACGTTTTTGAATTGTCTTTTGCATAGGTCCAATTTGCATAGTTTTTGACCACGGTCAAATTTTTATTGACCATAGTCATTTTTCTGGTTTATAAAATGACCATGGTCAATTTTGGAGAATCCTGATGCAACGGAAAAAAATCCTCATCCTTGATGGGCACCCCGCAGAAAGCAGCCTGTCCCGCACTTTCGCTGAAACCTACAAAGACGCGGCCGAAAAGAATGGCCACGATGTCCGAATGGTTCACCTCAGCGAAATGCAGTTCGATCACGACTTTGGTCAGGGCAACTATAAAGACTTCAAACCGCTTGAGCCCGTTTTGGAACAAGTACTTCAGGATTTCGAATGGAGTGACCATCTGGTCCTCACAACACCGATGTGGTGGGGCGGGTTGCCGGCCAAGCTGAAAGGCTTAATCGATCGGATGTTCATCCCGGGACGCACCTTCGACACAAGAAATATCAGCAAGCTGGGACTTCCAGCCCCGATGCTGGCAGGACGTACAGCTCGTGTCATCCTGACGTCTGATACGCCGGGTTGGTTTATGCGGCTGATTTACCGGCAAGCCCTCATTCGGCAGGTCCGTGATCAAATTCTTGGATTTGTCGGCTTCAAACCAACCCGTTTCACCTATTTTGCGAGTGCCAGCTATCCAAAGCCCGGCAGTGTCGAGCGCTGGGTCTCACAAGTCGCCAAAATCGGTGCGGCTGCGGTGTAGTTGCACGTGCTACCACATCGTTTTTTCGGCTCTTGCACCCCATTCCGCGTCGTATTGTGCACCGCCTTCCTCACCCCGGCTTACTTCGGTCAGAATTTCGCCAACTGTGGGTAAGGCGGCACTTTCATCACCTGCGCTCCAGGTCCTCGCGCGCATAAGTGCGCGGGCGCATTGCGTGTAGATTTCGGCAATTTCAATGACGACAACCGTGGCGGGTTGCTTGCCGTTTTTTTCAAACCGGGCGCGCAATTCACTGTCCGCAGTCAGGAGCGCTGTACCATTCACCCGAACGACTGTGTTGGAGCCCGGCACCAGAAACATCAGGGCCACGCGCGGGTCACGTACGATATTGCGCAGGGAATCTAACCGGTTGTTGCCGCGCCAATCCGGAAGCGCCAAAGTGTTTGCATCAAGCTCCTGCACAACGGGGCCATCATCGCCCCTTGGGCTTCCGTCTACGCCTTCGGGGCCAACGGTGCTGAGAATGCACAACCGCGCGGCCATGATCCACTTGCGGTAAAGGGGAGTCAGGCTGTGTGCCACCTTCCGCAATGAGGGCGCACCGGGTTTACCGTAGAGACTTTCAAGTATTTCGATATCGTCAATGAATTGCATCAGGATCAAACCCAACTTCTCGCATCAGCGCATTGGACCTTGTTTCGATGACATCCTCCAGCATTCCGAGGAAATCGTCCCGTGCAGCACCCGGTTTGATAGGATCAAGGAAGTCGACAATGGCCAGCCCCGGCCTGCGCAGAACACCGGTACGAGGCCAGAACACACCCGCATTTGTCGCCGTGGGAACGCAGGGAAAACCCAGCCCTTCGTACAAAATGGCCGTGCCGACCTTGTAAGGCTTGCGCACCCCCGGCGCGACGCGCGTGCCTTGGGGATAGATTACCAACTGCCCGGGTTCCGTGAATTCCTTGGCAACGTCCTTAACCATCTTGGCCACGGCGACGCCCTTTTTACCCCGATCAACCGGGATACAGCCAAGACGCCGGGCATACATACCGATGACCGGGGTCCAAAGCAGTTCTTTCTTCATAATGAACTTCCCGTGGGGGATGGCGTCGAAAATGATGATAATATCCAGAAAGGACTGATGTTTGGCACCGATGACCACTTCACCCGACGGCACCGCGCCACGAACTTCGGTCCGGATGCCGACCATCCAACGAGCCAACCACAAGGTTGTACTCGCGTAGGCCTTGCAAGCTTTCAATGCGCCACGCTTGGTGAACATGGCGTATGGGGCGAACAGGATACCCAGAACCAGCATCCAAACGTAGATCACGATCATGAAGATCAATGAGCGTACCCACTGAAACGCAGCGGCCATCACGAAAGCTCCTTCAGTTTACGGCTGGCGGCACTCCAGGTTGCCAGAAAGGCAACGGCCGCACCCAATACGGGGATCAGGGCCGGCAACAGCCAGCCATACCCCTGAAATCCCAAACCCGTCAGAAACCCGCCCGCATCCGAGGCTGCGGGCAGCAGCAGCACTCCGGTCATGCCCAGCAGAACGCCGACAACGGCACCAAAGAAAGCCCGATAGGTAAAGCGCCGGACAAAGGCACGGGCAATAAAACCGTCACGGGCACCAACCAGCCGCAGCACCTCGATAATCTGGGCATTGGCAGCTAGCGAAGCATTGGCGGCCAGCGTGATCATGGCTGCCGTGGCCCCACCAATCAGCAGGATTGAAACCCAGCCCAGCCGCCGCAGGGACCTTGCGGCCTCTACCAAGGGTTCACGCCAGCGGGTATGATCGTCCAGAACTGCACCGGGAACTTCCGCGCCAAGCCGCAGGCGCAGACCAGCCGCATCCAGACCCGGCTCACCTTCGATGATCTCAATCAGTTGAGGGATAGGCAGCGTTTCCAGCGGCAGGTCCGGGCCAAACCAAGGGGAGAGCAGCGCGGCCTGTTCTTCGGTGGTCAACGCGCGGGCCGAAGCTATACCCGGAGTTTGGCTCAGCACGGTTAGGGCCGCCTCGGTCTGCGCGTCCATCTGATCGGCAGGTGCGCTGATACGCAGGGTGACGGCCCCGGCCAATTCCGTACCCCAGCGGTCAGCCAGCCGCCCCGATGCCAGGGAAAGGGCCAATGCAAACACCGCCAGAAAAGCCATCGCGCCTGATACAAACAGGGTCAGATGCGCCGTGTACCCAGTTGGCGGAACGACCCGGTCCGCGCGCGTATCCCGTTTCAGCAGGCTTCGGATCATTCCGTTGCTCATAAATCCGCTCCCGCAAGTTGGACCTGACGTTGCGAGATTCGAAGAACCCTTGCCTGCACCTGGCTTTTCGCCGCGCGGATCAGGCTCATGTCGTGGGTCGCGATCAGCACGGTCTTGCCCATCTTGTTCAATTCGACCAACAGGCGAAGCAGGCGTTGCGACATCTCCCAATCCACATTTCCGGTTGGTTCATCCGCCAGAACCACGTCCGGCGACAGGATGACCGCGCGGGCCAGTGCGGCACGCTGGCGTTCCCCTCCTGACAATTCCGGCGGGTGCGAATCCAATCGGGTGCCCAGCCCCACCCAGGATAGCAACTGGCTAAGGTCTTCGCGCTGTGCAGTATCGATTTGCCCGGACACCGTTAGCGGCAACGCCACATTCTCGGCCAGCGTCATGTGATCAAGGAACTGGCAATCCTGATGCACCACACCAATCCGACGGCGCATCAGGGCCAACTGATCGCGATCCAGCCGGGCGATATCCTGCTTGAACACGCTGAGCCGGCCCGTCGTGGGCAACAAAGCGCCGTAGCAAAGTTTGAGTATGGTGGTCTTGCCCGCACCTGACGGGCCGGTCAAAAAGTGAAACGACCCCGGTTGCAACCGTAAAGACACGTCGCTCAGCAGTTCGCCACCGCCATAGGTGTAGCTGAGATTTTCCAGCTCGATCAAAAGGAGCCCCCGTTTCTGTTGCCGCCCTTCATGCCCGAGCGCGGTTGCGGTTTCAATGCCTGCACCGGGTCGAATCGGTGACACTTAAACTGTGAAACCGAAAACACCCTTTGCGGTCAGGTCTTAACGGATTAACATCCCTTAAAAAACTACTATCGGTCGGGGTCCCGGCCAGGAGGCAGCATGCGTCTTACTTGTCCGAATTGCGGTGCCCAGTACGAGGTGCCAGGCGAGGTCATTCCGGAAGATGGCCGCGACGTTCAGTGTTCGAACTGTGAGACGACTTGGTTCCAGCCCAAACACCCAGACCAAACAGTCCCCGCCAAAGACGCACCCGGTGCCAAGGACACGCCGTCCCAGACATCCGCACCCGAGCCTGATGTTGTGGAACGGGACTCAGTAACCCAAGCGCAGCCGGAGCCGACGCCTGCACCGGAACCAGAGATCACACAAGAACCAGAGGCTGCCCCAAAACCAGAGGCTGCAAGCGAACCAGAAACACCACCAGCTACCGGAAATATCGATCCTGCAGTTGCAAATATCCTAAAAGAAGAAGCCGCACGTGAGGCGGATCTTCGTGCGCAAGAAGGCGGCGGTTTGGAAACTCAGCCCGATCTGGCCTTGGAGACACCCTCCAAGCCCGACCCGGAACGCGCCGTAAAAGACCTCACTGCTATGGAAACGGCAAAGGATGCAGGGCAGAAAGATGCACTGCCTGATGTCGAAGCGATCAACTCCAGCCTGCGTAGTGATGAAAGCTTGGCCTCGGATGGCGAACCTGCGCCGCGCAAGTCTGGCGGCGGTTTCATGCGTGGATTTGCACTGATGCTGATTGTCGGGGTCATCCTGCTGCTGGTCTATGGCAACGCGCAGCAGATCAGCGAAGCGGTGCCGCAGGCCGAGCCAATTCTTGACCCGTACGTATCGCTTGTGGATCAGGCGCGGCTTTGGCTTGAAGCGCAGACATCGGGGACATCGCAGAATTAAACGCCAGGCAAGGTTTAGAAGCGCTCCAGCAACCGCTTGAGGTACTCCAGCTCGATCTGTGGGCGTTCCGTCTCACCGGTGCGACGCCGGATTTCATCCAGCAACTCACGCGCGCGGCGATACACATCTTCGCCCTGCAACAGGTTGTCGTCAGTTGCTATAGAGCCGTTTGCGCCGGGGCTGCGACCCAGCGGATCGCGGCTGTTGGCCTGCATATCGCCGTCTTGGGTTCCCTGACCGGGCTGGTTCTGCTGGTTCTGTGCCAAAGCTTCACCCAGTGACCGCATGCCTTCACGGAGGGCTTCCATCGCTTCAGATTGGCGATCTATGGCCTCGGCCAGGTCGTCACTGCGCAGGGCTTCTTCAGCGCCATCCATTGCCCGACCCGCGCGGCCCAGCGCATCGCGTGCAGCTTCGCCTTCGGGTGTTCCGGCACCGGGCAGATTCTGTTGCTGGCGACCCAGTTCGTCGCGCAAAGCCTGTTGGCGGTCGGCCAGAGACTCCTGGCTTGGCTGGCCACCGCCGCCTTCGGCCTGATCAGACCCCTGCCCCTGACCGCCTTGGCCTTCGTGGCTTTGGCCGCGACCCTGACCCCCATTGCGGCCTTCGTTGCCCTGGCTTTCACCGGCCTGAGCGCCAGGATTAAACTGTTCTTGCAGATCGCGGAAGGCCTGATCGCTCAGCCCCTGTTGTTCACGCAGGGTTTCGGCCAGCCCTTCCATTGCCTGTTGGCCCTCTGACTGCTGGCCCTGACCCTGGCCCTGGGTGACGCGCATGTTCTCCATCATCTGCTGAAATTCTTCCAGCGCCTGCTGTGCTTCGGCCATGCGGCCCTGTTCCATCAGTTCCTGAATGCGATCCATCATCCGTTGCAGGTCGTTCTGCGTCATCTGCATGGTTTCGCCATTCTGGCCCTGCTGATTTTCGTCGAATTCACCATTTTCCTGTGCCAGACGCTGTAACTGGCGCATGTAATCCTGCGTTGCTTCGCGCAGCTCTTGCATCAATTCGGCGATTTCTTCATCAGTGGCGCCGTTTTTCATGGCTTCGGTCAGACGCTCCTGTGCGCGGCGCATACGTTCCAGCGCATCGGCGAGGGTACCCTCTTCGATTATAATCGCCAGATCCCACAAAGCCTGTGCGATCTCTTCCTGTTGGTCCTGTGTCAGCCCATAGTCGTTGAATGCCTCCAACCGGCGAAGCGTCACGCGCAGACGCAGGTAGGCCGTGTCAGAGCGAAACACCTCTTCCGGCAGATGCGACACAGCGCGCAGAATTTGGGACACCCGGGTCGCGTTGTCCCGCGTCCAGAGCAGATCACGCCGTTGTTCGATCACCGCCGCAGCCAATGGGTCGAAAAAGCGCCGTGCGGGCAGTTCTGTTGCATAGGGCGCGGACTGGCCTTCCTGATCGGCTGCATCCTGTGCCATCAAGGTGATCTTGACTGGCAGATGCGCCCAAGGGTGTTCCGAGAAATCTTCGATCAGATCTTCGGTGAAATCGGCCCGGTCGCCGGTTATCGGCATCGGTAGCTGCACCTCGATCCTATCACGTGGCTCGGGGTCAGACGCCAGGCCATACTGACGGTCAACGGAAGGCAGGTCCAATTCGATCACCGCCGTACCGGACACCACGCCGTAATCGTCAGTAGCGGTAAAGGGCAGCTTCATCTGCCCGCCCGCCTCGGCCTCAGCCGGATCGGTAACAGCGATCTGCGGAGGCGCATCTTCTATGACGCTCAGCGCCCAGTCCCGTCCGGCAGGTCCTTCGATCATCATCTGGCCCGAACGCTCGACCACGAACTCCTGTTCCGGGTCCGCTGCGCCTTGTATGCCCGAAAGCGACGTGGTTTCCGACAAGCTATGCGCCCCCACCTCGCCGTAGAAACGCAATGTGATCCGGCTGCCCTGCGGTACGGAAAGAGTATCACCAGACTGATCCGCCAGATAAAGCGTCGGCAAGCCGGTATAGCGCGGCGGTTCAACCCAGCCCTCCCAGCTGGGTCCCTGTCCCGCCACGGCTGCGCCCGGCGTCATCTCGGCCACGGACCCAATGCGCCAGAATGATCCGAAAAGACCCGCAATCACCAGCGCCAGCAACGCGGAGTACCGCAGCGCATAAGGGTCTCGGTCTGCAAGCCGCAGATCGGGTTTGACCGCTTCGGCTTGTGCTGCCCGCTGTGCCATCCGAGCCTGATGCGCGTGCCACAGAGCAACTGAGTCCGCATCCATCGCACCTATGGCCTGATCATCCATCAACGCCTGAATCGGGCGTCCCGGCAGAGATTCGTCCAGTCGCATCAGCGCTTCGGCCCGGCGAGGCAGATGGAATCGCCGAATGCCCCAGATAAGCGAAATAACCACTGCGATGATCGCTAAACCACCAAGGGTCCAAGCCATCTCAACCCGGACGTGATCCTGAAGACCCAGCATCAAAGCGGCCAAAATCGCCATAAAAATCGAGAAAAAGGGCCAGAAGGCGCGCAAAACCTGCTCGGCCAGCATTCCTGCGTGCGTCAGCCACAGGGACAGTCTTGGAATCGGCAGGGTCGGTCTTGTGGTCAAGGCGGGCCTCCTGAACAGGCCCGCACGGTTATCGCGTCAGAGCCACTCTGGTATGGTATCGCGGTTTATGATTTCGTCAAAGCTTGGGCGATCACGAATAACTGCAAATTGATCCCCGTGAACCAGAACCTCGGGGATCAGGGGGCGGGTGTTGTATTCGCTGGCCATCACCGCGCCATATGCGCCGGCGCTGCGGAAGGCGACCAGATCACCCGGTTCGAGCGGCGGCATGTCGCGTTGTTTGGCAAAGGTATCGCCTGTCTCGCACACTGGGCCCACAATGTCATAAGGTTGCTGTTCCACCCCCGGCACGGGCTCTTGCACGGCTACGATATCATGATACGCCTCATACATCGCAGGGCGGATCAGGTCATTCATAGCTCCATCGAGGATCAGGAAATCACGGCCTTCACCGGACTTCACATAAATCACCTTGCTGACCATCAGACCAGCGTTGCCAGCAATCAGGCGTCCCGGCTCAATCTCGATCTCACACCCCAGATGGCCCAGCGTTTTCTTGATCAGCGCGCCGTACTCTACCGGCAAAGGGGGTGCCTCGTTCGAACGGGTGTAGGGGATACCCAGACCTCCACCCAAGTCCAGACGGCGAATGGTGTGACCCTCGGCGCGCAGACGCTGTGTCAGTTCGGCGACCTTAGTGTAGGCCAGCTCGAACGGTTCCAACTCGGTCAGTTGCGATCCGATATGAACATCGATACCGATGACCTCCAGACCCGGCAAGCTGGCCGCGTAGGCATAAACCTCGGATGCGCGCGAGATTGGAATGCCAAATTTGTTTTCGGACTTGCCGGTGGCGATCTTGGCGTGGGTCTTGGCATCCACGTCGGGGTTCACCCGCACGGTGATCGGCGCAACAACACCCAATTCCAGCGCAACCGCATTGATCACCTGCATCTCAGGCTCGGATTCGACGTTGAACTGGCGAATGCCACCGGTCAGTGCGGTGCGGATTTCCTCTGCCGTTTTGCCAACGCCCGAGAACACGATCTTGTCGCCCGGAACACCAGCAGCTTTGGCACGCAGATATTCCCCGCCAGACACAACGTCCATTCCGGCACCGGCCTGAGCCAGCGTCTTCAGAATCGCCTGATTGCTGGCTGCCTTCATGGCGTAGCAAACAAGGTGGTCAGTGCCGTCCAGCGCATCATCGAAAAGCTGGAAATGCCGTAGCAGGGTCGCCGTCGAATAGACGTAGAACGGGGTTCCCACCGCAGCGGCGATTTCGGTGATCGGGACGTCTTCGGCGTAGAGCGCGCCGTCGCGGTAAAGAAAGTGATCCATGACTGCGCGCTTAGACCAAAACTGCCGGGCTGATCAATAATTTCCGCGCTATTGGCGGCATTCCGTCACCGTGTTGTCGACACACCGACCCGGCCATAACCCGAGATTGAGATGCCGGAGCCCCCCGTGCTGGTTTCCGGCTGCGGCCGCGGGTTAGCAGTCGGTTCGCAGGCTGCAAGCAGGACAAGGGTCAGGATCAAGCCGGTAAATCTCATACTTGTCCTCTTTTTCTGTTACTTTTTAAAGATCGCAACTTACCCGGACATAGCCGGGCGCAGTCGAGCTGCCTTCGCCCCGCGTCACCGTCCTATGTAAATCCCAAGGCCGCCACGTCGCAGCCCAATGCCGCCCCCGACATGTGTGCCACTGCTGCCAACGCCGACAGTCGCGTTCATCGTCGGCTGAATTGGTTCTCCGTCCGCGCCACAGGCTGCAAGAACGAACCCGACGGCGATCAATTGCAACACTCGCAGTATCCGCATCACACCAGCGCCTTCCACCGCTTGATCTGGGCACGCACCTGATCCGGTGCCGTTCCCCCATAAGACTGACGTGAGTTTACCGAGTTTTCGACGGTAAGGACAGAAAAGACATCTTCGGTAATCCCGGAATGCACCGATTGCATGTCATTCAACGTCAGGTCGGGCAGATCACAGCCCTTATTCTCAGCCATCGCAACCAGTGATCCTGTCACATGATGTGCGTCGCGGAACGGCAAGCCCAGCACCCGCACCAGCCAGTCGGCCAGATCGGTCGCCGTCGAAAAACCCGAGCCCGCAGCGGCGGCAAGGCTGTCGCGATTTGCGGTCATGTCCTTGACCATGCCTTCCATCGCCGCCAGCGCCAGCATCCAGTTGTCAGCAGCGTCAAAGACCTGTTCCTTGTCTTCCTGCATGTCCTTGGAATAAGCCAGCGGCAGACCTTTCATCACCATCATCAGCGCCGTGTTGGCACCAAAAATCCGACCCACCTTGGCCCGGATCAGTTCGGCCGCATCGGGGTTCTTTTTCTGCGGCATGATCGATGAGCCAGTCGAGAACCTGTCGCTGAGCGTGACAAAACGGAACTGGGCCGAAGACCAGATCACCAATTCTTCGGCAAAGCGCGACAGGTGGACGGCGCAGATTGAGGCTGTGGACAGGAACTCCAGCGCGAAATCACGGTCGCTGACCGCGTCCAGCGAGTTGGCGGCGGGCCGGTCAAAGCCCAGCGCCTGCGCCGTCATGTCCCGGTCGATGGGAAAGGACGTGCCAGCCAATGCAGCCGCGCCCAATGGGGATTCGTTCATCCGGGCGCGCGCATCGCGCACACGGCTCAGGTCACGGCCGAACATCTCGACATAGGCCATCATGTGATGGCCCCATGTCACCGGCTGTGCAGTTTGCAGGTGCGTGAAACCGGGCATGACCCATCCTGCCCCTGCCTCGGCTTGCGCCAAAAGCGCGCGGATCAGGGCCAGCAGACCGGTTTCCGCAGCATCTAACTGATCGCGCACCCAAAGTTTGAAATCGGTCGCCACCTGGTCGTTCCGCGACCGACCTGTATGCAAACGACCTGCGGGCTCGCCTATGACTTCTTTCAGGCGCGCCTCAACATTCATGTGGATGTCTTCCAGCGCGGTCGAGAACTGGAACTCTCCGCCTTGGATTTCTGACAAGACTGTGAGCAGCCCTTCCCGAATGGCCTGAGCGTCACTATCACTTATGACGCCTGTGGCAGCCAACATGGCGGCATGGGCGCGCGAGCCTGCGATGTCCTGGGCTGCCATCCGCTGATCGAACCCGATCGAGGCATTGATCGCCTCCATGATCGCGTCTGGACCGGCGGCAAAGCGGCCGCCCCACATCTGGTTCGAGGAATGATCGGTCATGAAAGAAAACCCGGAGTTGATATGCGCCTATTTCGTTTGATCCCCCTTTATATGGCCCTTGCGTTGGGTGCAAATGCCGCTTTGGCCACAGATGCCGAGACCTTGGGTCCGCTGCGAGATGGCACACTGAAGCGGCTGATCCTGCATAAGGAACCGAAACCCGTAGAACCGGTTGAGTTTCAGCTTGAGGATGATGGCGGCACTGCAACGATTGAAGACTACAAAGGCAAATACGTTCTGCTGAACTTCTGGGCGACATGGTGTGCGCCCTGCCGCAAGGAGATGCCGCAGATCGCCGAGCTGCAAGAAGAATTCGGCGGTGACAAGTTCGAGGTTCTTACGCTTGCCACTGGTCGCAACTCCCCTGCCGGGATCAAGAAATTCTTCGAGGAAAACGGGATTAAGAACCTGCCTCGCCATCAAGACACTGGTTCAGCCGTGGCGCGGGAATTTGGCGTGATCGCATTGCCGATCACGGTGATTCTGGACCCCGAAGGCAATGAAATGGCCCGCCTGATTGGTGACGCGGAATGGAACTCTGACAGTGCCAAGGCCATCATATCGACGCTTGTGGGCGCTGAAAGCTGACCCACTACATTGCCGGAATATCCAGTTCTCCCGCTCTTTGTCGGGAGAACTTCAGTACAGGCAACCTCTACATCAATTTTTTCACTTTCGTGTTAAACTAAGAGTGTCACCGTTCACGACAGTGACACTCCAAACGTGACAACGAAACGGAAGCGACAATGAAACCGGTGGTTTTACTGATTGGCCGCTTGCCGAGCGTCATCGGCGACGTGGCACGGCAGTTGGATCACTTGCCGATCCAATGGCTTGGCGCGCATGACCGGGATGAAGTTCGGCGGCAACTGGACGCCGAACCGCGGATCGCCTGCGCGATCATGGGCGCAGGCCTGAATGACAAGATACGTGGCGAGATGGTTGGCATCATCGCCGCACGCAGGCCGGACATCTGCATGCACCTGAAAGACAGATCGTCAGGCCCGGACGGGCTTGTGCCATTTGTGGAACGGGTTGTGCAGCACGAAATCCTGAACAGGCTAGAAACAAGCTGACGCTACGCAACCTTTGACAAGCTGTTTACCGCTCTGCACCTTGCCGGGCGGGAGGAAAATATGCCGCTTGAAATTCTTCTGGTTCTGGTGGTCGGAGGCATACTTGGGATAACGGCGCTGCTGCACCTTTCAGGGCGTTCGCGTGTGCGCGAATTGACGCAGCAGACCGCGCGATCTGAATGGATGCGCCATGCGCCAGACGATGTGATCGTGGACGTTACAATTGCACATGACATGCGGTCGGCGCTGGTTCGGACTGAGGCAGGCATTGGCCTGCTGTGGTCTTTTGGGGCCGATACAGTGGCGCGCCATCTGCAGGACTTTGACCGGATCAACCACCCTGAGGGGTTCAAGATTCAATTCCTCGGTTTCGGCGCCCCCAACGCCCTCGTCCGCCTGGATGAATTCGAACGCCCGCATTGGCAAAAACTGATGGACACCGCATGACCGACCAACTCAGCTTTCCGGACGCCGTACAATGGGCCGTACCGTTCTTTATCGCCGCTATTCTGGTCGAATTCCTGTGGATCGCAGTCAAAGGCAAAGGTGGACGATACGAGACGCGGGATGCGGTAACCTCACTGGTGATGGGCGCGGGAAACATCGCCTCGGGCTTTCTGCTGGGGTTCATCGCGTATGGGTTTTTCATGTGGCTGTGGCAGATTACACCACTGAACCTTGGCACCTCGATCCCTGTGATTATTCTGTGCTTTGTGCTGGATGATCTGCGCTATTACTGGGTTCACCGCTTTGGTCACCGTATCCGCTGGGTTTGGGCCAGCCATGTGAACCACCACAGTTCCCAACACTACAACCTGACCACCGCATTGCGGCAGACCTGGACCTATACTTTTACCTTTATGATGGTGGTTCGGGCACCGTTGATCCTTTTGGGCTTTCACCCCGCGATGGTGCTGTTCGTGGGCGGGTTGAACCTGATTTATCAATTCTGGATTCATACCGAGGCAATTGGCAAAATGCCCCGCTGGTTCGAAGCCGTCATGAACACGCCCAGCCACCACCGCGCCCATCACGGCCGAAATGCGCGCTATCTGGATTGCAACTATGCCGGAGTCTTTATCGTTTGGGACAAAATCTTTGGCACGTTTGTCCCGGAACAAGAAAACGACCGGGTCGACTATGGCTTGGTTCACAATATCGGCACGTTCAACCCGCTGCGCGTCGCATTTCACGAATGGGTTGGTATCTGGCGCGATGCGACGCAACCAGGTTTGAGCCCAAGGGAACGCCTTGCCTATTGCTTTGCCCCGCCCGGGTACAGTCACGATGGCAGCCGTCAGAACTCGGAACAGATAAAAGCCCGGCATCTGGCCCGCCACCCAGAGGATCGTGGAACGCCCGGATTCGAGCAGTTCGAGGCAAAATCGCACAATACGAAGGCAAAACAGGCTTAAATCCGCCGATCCAAACCCCAGCTTTCTTGAAATCGCACCGACCGGTTCCAATTTGTTAAGGAGTTAACCACTTAAGCGATTTGAGGAACCCATGAACCGACTGACGATGATATCAATTACACTTGGTCTGATCGGTTTAATCATCGCAATGGTGTCGGCTTTAATCGGAAGCGCGCAAACGATGATCGCCCTTGGTTTTGTCATGCTGGCGTTGGGTTTTTTCGGCGCAGTCATCGGTGCGGCGGCCGCATTGGGTCGCGTTTGGGACACGCCACGATAAAGGCGATCAGTTCTTTTGATCTTAACCTCAGATTCATGACTTTGCAGTGAAATCCTACCCTGACCTGTGACGTAGGGGATTTCACAAGCATGGGGGACAAACACCAAGCGGACGTACCAGAAGGTGCCGATAGCCCGCTGAACGCGGCCATTTCATCTCGTGACAAATCTACTGTTCAAATGGCAACCGAGGCGGTCAAGCACAAACAGTGCAAACTGGCCTATCAGCCGGTCATGCAGGCGCATCCCCCCTTCGGTGTCGCCTTTTATGAGGGGTTTATTCGGGTTCTGGATGAAACCGGTCGGGTCATCCCCGCGCGGGATTTCATGCCTCAGTTGGAAAACACGCCCATCGGTCGTGATCTGGATTGCGTAGCGCTTGAGATGGGTCTGCGTACGCTGACCAAAAACCCAGACATACGCTTGTCGATCAATATGTCCGCGCGCTCGATCGGATACGCGCGATACGCTCGGGTTCTGGACCGATATCTAAAGAAAGATGACACTCTGGGTGAGCGTCTGATCCTTGAAATCTCGGAAAGATCAGCCATGACGGTGCCCGAACTTGTGATTGATTTCATGGACCAGCTACAACCGCGTGGCGTTGCTTTTGCCCTTGATGATTTCGGCGCCAGCAATTTCAGTTTCCGTCATTTTCGTGAGTTTCTGTTCGACGCTGCCAAAATCGACGGGCAGTTTGTCCGGGGTATCAGCGACAATCCCGACAATCAGGCATTGGTCAGGGCGTTGGTGGCCGTAGCGCGGGAATTCGAGATCCTGGTCACGGCCGAATCGGTTGAAACCAAGGAAGATGCCGAATTTCTCGTGGCCAGCGGTGTGGATTGTTTGCAAGGCTTTTTGTTCGGCGCGCCTACCGTGTCCGCACCATGGACGCGCGAAAAACTCAAACAAACAGGCACTTAAACATTGTAAATACGCCATCCTCAGCACCTGTGACAAGCTTACCGTTGCTGCAACTGCAGCGTTACGCTATGCCACGTGCAGTTGGAGCGGGGGATCAGGAGGCGCTCTGGTTCATTGGGGCTTTGCGCCAGTGATCCACGCCGTTACGGTTCCCACAGGACCTTGATGGTAAAGGATTGTCTAAATGACCAACGTAGTAATCGCATCCGCAGCACGCACCGGTGTCGGCAGTTTTGGCGGCTCGTTTGCAAACACACCCGCACATGATCTGGGTGCTGCCATTCTTGAAGCCGTTGTCGAACGTGCCGGAGTTGAAAAGGGTGAAGTAAGCGAAACCATCATGGGTCAGGTTCTGACGGCTGCTCAGGGTCAGAACCCGGCACGTCAGGCCCACATCAACGCCGGCCTACCACAGGAAAGCGCCGCCTGGGGTATTAACCAGGTTTGCGGTTCGGGCCTGCGCGCTGTCGCTCTGGGCGCGCAGCATATCCAACTGGGTGACGCTGAAATCGTCGCGGCTGGCGGGCAGGAAAACATGACACTTTCGCCCCACGCCGCCGCTCTGCGGGCAGGTCACAAAATGGGCGACATGAAATACATCGACACGATGATCCGTGATGGCCTTTGGGATGCATTCAACGGCTATCACATGGGTCAGACCGCTGAAAACGTCGCCGAAAAATGGCAGATCAGCCGCGACATGCAGGACGAGTTTGCCGTAGCCTCACAGAATAAGGCCGAAGCCGCGCAGAAGGCAGGCAAATTCAACGATGAAATCGTTCCATTCACCATCAAGACCCGCAAGGGCGAAACTGTGATGGACAGCGACGAGTACATCCGCCACGGTGCCACGATGGAAGCCATGGCCAAGCTGCGCCCTGCCTTCACCAAGGATGGCTCTGTGACTGCTGCTAACGCATCCGGCCTGAATGACGGTGCCGCCGCCACCCTGTTGATGTCGGCAGAAAACGCTGAAAAGCGCGGGATTGAGCCGTTGGCCCGCATTGCCTCTTACGCAACCGCTGGCCTGGACCCGTCGATCATGGGCGTGGGGCCGATCTACGCATCGCGCAAGGCGCTGGAAAAAGCAGGATGGTCGGTTGACGATCTGGATCTGATCGAAGCCAACGAAGCCTTTGCCGCTCAGGCTTGCGCCGTTAACAAGGACATGGGTTGGGACCCATCGATCGTGAACGTGAATGGCGGAGCAATTGCCATCGGACACCCGATCGGCGCTTCGGGTTGCCGTGTTCTGAACACCTTGCTGTTTGAAATGAAACGCCGTGACGCCAAGAAGGGTTTGGCGACCCTCTGCATTGGTGGCGGTATGGGTGTCGCCCTCTGCGTGGAGCGCGACTAAGTGCTGGATTACGCGGCATACGAAGGGCGCCACTTGGCGCCCTTTTTTGTAGAATCTCTATAACCTCTCCCGAGTGCTTCAATGAATTTGAATCAAAACGAAAATCCCGTCACGATGCATTATTGCGCGATTTGAACACTCAGAGTAACAAGATTACCAAGCCAGACTAATATTGAAGGAGTCCTCAATGGCACGTACAGCACTCGTCACCGGCGGTTCCCGCGGCATCGGCGCAGCAATTTCCAAGGCGCTTAAGGCCGAAGGGTATAATGTTGCAGCCACCTATGCCGGTAATGACGAAGCCGCCGCAAAGTTTTCCGAGGAAACCGGTATCGCCACCTATAAGTGGAATGTTGCCGACTATGACGAATCGAAGGCCGGGATCGAAAAGGTAGAATCCGAGATTGGCCCGATTGACATCGTGGTTGCCAATGCGGGGATTACCCGCGATGCGCCTTTCCACAAGATGACCCCAGAACAGTGGCACCAGGTGATCGACACCAACCTGACTGGTGTATTCAACACCGTCCATCCTGTCTGGCCCGGCATGCGTGAACGGAAATTTGGCCGCGTGATTGTTATCAGCTCGGTCAATGGCCAAAAGGGTCAGTTCGCCCAGGTGAACTATGCCGCGACCAAAGCGGGTGATTTGGGGATCGTGAAGTCGCTTGCGCAGGAAGGTGCACGCGCTGGCATTACCGCAAACGCAGTCTGCCCGGGCTATATTGCGACCGAGATGGTGATGGCCGTTCCGGAAAAGGTTCGTGAAGCAATCATCGGCCAGATTCCGGCTGGTCGCCTGGGTGAGCCCGAGGAAATCGCGCGCTGCGTGGCGTTCCTGGCCTCGGACGACTCGCAATTTATCAACGGTTCGACCATTTCGGCCAACGGTGCGCAGTTCTTTAGCTAATACCGACATATGAAAAGCTGGGCCGATCCATTTGGACCGGCCCATTTTTATCCCGTAAGAACGTGCGCGCTACGCTCAGCGGGAACCGAAAATCCATTTCAAGGCATTGCCAACCGCGCGTGATCGTTCCAAATGTGCGCGCTGAAAGACGCGAGCCATCGCAGAGTTGCTGGAAACTTCAATCATGACTTTATTCCTTTCAGTTTAATTTTGTTTGACTTGCTTAAAGTATGGGCTGACATTAAAAGGCTGACAAACGAGGTTTCTACGACTTTCGAATAAGAATTTCTTTACTGATGAGCACCTCCCTCCCTCCTCTGACCGCTTTGCGTGCTTTTGATGCAGCTGCACGGCATATGTCCTTCGCGAAGGCGGCTGAGGAATTGCACGTCACCCCTGCGGCCCTGTCGTTTCAGATCAAATCGCTAGAAGAACATCTGGGGCGTCCGCTGTTTCGACGCTTGAATCGCGCGGTTGAGCTGACCGAAGCAGGGCGCGCCCTTGCTCCGGGCGCGGCCGAGGGTTTTGCCGCCTTGCAATCCGCCTGGCAGGCCGCCCGAAGGCAAGGGGATGACACCAACCTCACCGTGACAGCAGGGCCAGCCCTGACGGCGAAATGGCTTGCCCCGCGCCTGTATGAATTCGCAAGAGAACACCCCGAGATTGACCTGAAATTCTCGGCCACCTTGCGGAATATGGATTTGGAACGCGACGATGTAGATGTCGCTATCCGCTTTGGCGATGGCCCTGACGAAGGGCTGTATTCCCTGCCCGTGCGCAAGGAATGGCAAACTCCGGTAATGACACCGAAACTGGCCGCGCAATATCCAACGCCCGACTGCCTTAGGGATGCGCCCTTGATCCATGACGACTCAATTACGTTTCTGCAGCCGCCCTGCGATTGGCCTGCTTGGTTCCGGGCGGTCGGGGTCGATTTCGTCCCCGAGCATGGAGCGCGGTTTTCCAACGCCGATCACGCGATTGATGCCGCCCTTGCGGGCGTTGGGGTGGTGCTGGGCCGCCGCTCGATGATCCTTAAGGACATTATCGAGGGGAGATTAGTTGCGCCCTTTAAGACAGCAATCGAAACCAAAGGCCGATATCGCTTCCTTTGCCTTCCCGGCGCGGAAAAACGGCCCCAGATCGCGGCGTTCAGGGATTGGTTCGTGGCTGAGATCGAAAAAACCGCACATGTATCGGATGACTTCGAAATTATCCCCGTTGAAAAGGTAACAACGCCTTGACCAGAACACAGGCGACAAGCATCGGCTTTGCGGCCGTTTTGCTGTGGTCCTTGCTGGCCCTTTTCACAGTTGGGTCTACCCCAATTCCGCCGCTGTTGCTGAACACTGTTTGCTTTTCAATCGGGGGTACTCTGGGTCTGATCTGGACATGGGCAAGTGGCGGGCTGGGCCAATTGCGCACTGTAGGCTGGCGCATATACCTGTTCGGAACCGTGGGTTTGTTCGGGTATCATGCGCTGTACTTCTCAGCCCTGAGAATGGCCCCGGCGGCCGAGGCTGGGCTGATCGCATATCTCTGGCCGCTGCTCATCGTACTGTTTTCCGGGCTGCTGCCGGGGGAGCATCTGCGTATCGGGCATCTGATCGGCGCGTGCCTGGGTTTTACCGGGGCCGCCGTGATCATTGCCGGGGGCAGCAGCACCGGGTTTCAGGCCGCACATCTGCCGGGTTATGGGCTGGCATTGCTGTGTGCCCTTTTTTGGTCGGGCTACTCTGTCCTGTCGCGCCGATTGGGGCATACGCCAACCAGTTCTGTGGCCGTGTTCTGCATTGCAACGGCCATCGCCTCGGGTGCGTTGCATCTGACCGTGGAAGATACCATTTGGCCGGACAGCGGATATGGCTGGGCCTCGGTCGTGGCGCTGGGTCTGGGGCCGGTGGGGCTGGCGTTTTATGTTTGGGATATCGGGGTGAAGCAGGGGGATATTCAGATTCTGGGCACGGCATCCTACGCGGCGCCGCTTTTGTCGACTCTGGCCCTTGTTGTGGCCGGGATCGCCACCCCGTCTTGGGGATTGGCGATCGCAGCCGTCTTGGTTACAGGCGGCGCTGCTCTTGCAGCGCGGGCAAGTTTGCGTCGTTAATTCGACAAACGCTCGATCTCTTCTTTTAACCTAAGCTTTTGCTTTTTGAGTTGAGCTACGTGGAGATCGTCGATGCCAGGCGAGCGTTGGGCTTGTTCAACTTCAAGACCGAGGGTTTCGTGCTTTTTCTTCAGTTCGGTCAGGTGTGCGCTCACGCTCATGGCGATACTCCTTTGTTGGTGTCTGAGTTTCACGTAAGAATTTGAACACATCGTTTCCACCCTGTCACGCTGCAGGCGCACAGAAATTAAAATAAATCCGACAAATTCGGCTGGTTAATGCCTATTTTGAGAAAAACTGGCTTATCGCGGCGCCGTGACGCAGCACTTCCACGACCTGAGGCGTATAGCTTTCGCCGTCTTTTTCGTGACGCTCACCGGCGTGTAAAATCAATGGGGCGTGCAGACGAAAAGCTGCCTTTCCGCCTTTTCTGGCCCGCAGAATCACCAGTTCAGCAGAGCGACCTGCCCGTGCCGCCAATGGCAGAATTTCGACCGAGCCTAAGCGCCCCGCGCAGCCAGCCAACA
Source organism: Ruegeria sp. YTSA135 (assembly GCF_059610165.1). Taxonomy (NCBI): domain Bacteria; kingdom Pseudomonadati; phylum Pseudomonadota; class Alphaproteobacteria; order Rhodobacterales; family Roseobacteraceae; genus Ruegeria; species Ruegeria sp. YTSA135. The sequence goes on from NZ_JBXWNC010000006.1 coordinate 161,540, forward strand.
TGTCTGGCACGCGGTCAGCCTTCTGAATCATGTGTAGATGGCCCCGCGGTGCCAGGCGTCTGGCGGCCGTGTCAAACCACCTGTCCAGCGGTGTAACTTCCCCTAATGCAATTCGCCGTCCGTCATCGGATGCACCACTGTGTGCCCCAGCACGGTAATAGGGTGGATTGGCGATGACATGGTCGAACTGGCGTTGCTTCAAACCCGCAGGAAGGACGCTGAGGTCGGCCTCAACCACTTCTATCGCCAGGTTGTTTTCAGCTGCATTGCGACGCGCAAGATCGGCATAGGGTGCCTGCAACTCCACCCCGACGCCCCGTACACCTGGTACCCGTGTCAGAACACAAAGAATTGCAGCTCCTACGCCGCAGCCAAGTTCCAGCACCGTGTGCGAGGACGTTGCCGGAACCGCAGCCGCCAGAAGCACTGGATCAACCCCTGCACGATAACCCGCACGCGGTTGCCACAGGCGCAAACGCCCGTTCAGAAAATCATTACAGGTCAGATCATTATCGGCGAACCGGCTCATCGGCCCAGCGGGATGTCATTGTCGCGCATGACCCGCTCTGCACGGGAAAGATCGTCGGTTCGCACCATCAGGCGGCGCGGGAAGATGCCAATTCCACCTTCGAGGATGCTCATATTTACGTCCATCTGAAAGCAGTCTATATCCTCACCCTCGAGAAGGGCAGAAGCAAAGGCCAGGATCGTCGGATCGGTGCTGCGCAAAAGTTCTTTCATGGGGATGGATGTAAGGGCAAGGTGCGCTGAAAGTCGAGCCTTGTATCAGGAGTGTGATGGATACCGACACGATCACGAAACCGCATGAGCGTCTTGCGGATCTTCTGACCAGCGAAATGGATGCGGTCAACACGCTGATCCGCACGCGTATGGCTTCGGAACATGCGCCGCGCATTCCCGAAGTGACCGCGCATCTGGTCGAGGCTGGCGGCAAGCGTCTGCGCCCAATGCTGACTTTGGCGACGGCGCGCTTGTTCGGCTACTCGGGCGACCACCACATACGTCTGGCTGCGACGGTTGAATTCATTCACACGGCGACACTGTTACATGACGACGTCGTGGACGAGAGCGCCCAGCGGCGCGGGCGTCCTACCGCTAACCTTTTGTGGGACAATAAATCCAGTGTTCTTGTCGGCGATTACCTGTTCTCCCGCAGCTTCCAATTGATGGTTGAAACCGGATCGCTGCGCGTTTTGGACATTCTGGCAAATGCGTCGGCCACAATTGCCGAAGGCGAAGTGCTGCAGATGACTGCAGCCACCGATCTGGGCACGGATGAGGCTGTCTATTTGCAAGTCGTGCGCGGCAAGACGGCAGCCCTGTTTTCAGCAGCAACCGAGGTGGGTGGCGTCATCGCCGGGGCGTCAGAGGATCAGGTCAAGGCTCTGTTTGAATATGGTGACGCCCTGGGCATCGCGTTCCAGATCGCTGATGATCTTCTGGACTATCAGGGTGATAGCCAAACTACCGGCAAGAATGTCGGGGATGATTTCCGCGAGCGTAAGTTGACGTTGCCGGTGATAAAGGCCGTAGCGCAAGCGACACCGGACGAATATGCCTTTTGGGAACGCACCATAAGCAGGGGGCGTCAGGACGAAGGCGACCTGGACCATGCACTGGGCCTGATGGAAAAGTATGGCACGCTCGATGCCACAAGGTCAGACGCATTCAATTGGGCCGACAAAGCGAAAGCGGCGCTGCAGGCACTGCCAGATCACGAAATCCGCACGCTACTGCGTGATCTGGCTGATTACGTGGTCGCGCGCCTTAATTAAGCTGCGCCGCGCGGCACCACCAGTTCGGGTGTGCTGCACCAATCTCGTAAGCTGCGAAATGCGCATCTTTCATCGTGGGATACAGCGCGAAGCACGTTGACCCCGATCCTGACATGCGGGCCAGCAGGGCGTGTTTCGTGTCGGACAACGCCTCAAGCACGCGGGCCACGTCAGGCGCTAACCCCGTCGTCGGCGGCTCAAGATCGTTGCGTTGATGCCGAAGCCATTCGGCACAATCCGCCGGGGTCTCAAATAACGGGATTTCCATGGGCATCGGCGGATTTTCCCGGCTTTCGAGGGCTGAGAACACCGCGCCTGTCGGGATCTCGACACCCGGATTGACCAGCAAGGCGGGCAATTGCGGTAACGAGATGGGGTCAAGCCGCTCGCCGATGCCTCGCATCCGGGCTGCCCGCGCCAGCCAGCAGACCGGGACGTCCGCACCAAGTGACAACGCCGCCTCCGACGAGACGGACGCACCCTGATCTGCCGCCATCCGCAGGGTCGCGGCAGCGTCGGATGACCCCCCACCGATACCACCGCCATGGGGCAGCACTTTTTTCAGGACGATATGCCCGGTCCAACCTGCGGCTTCGGCTGCTTTCCAAACAAGGTTCCGGCCGTCCACTGGCACCCCGGCTGCATGTTCCCCAATCACAGCCATCGACAAATCGGGACCCGGTGAGAATTCCAAGGTGTCACCGACATTGGCAAACACCACGAGCGAATCCAGCTCATGATACCCATTGGCCTGTTGACCGGTAACGTGCAGGGTCAGGTTTACCTTAGCGGGCGCAAAGGCCTTAGTTGCCATTTGCAACCTTCAAAGGGTCGGCGCCTTCTTCGGCCAGAACCGCGTCCAGCCCAACTTCCAGCTTGCGGCGAATGCGTTCCGGGTCGGCCTCGCCATCCGCATCAGCAGGATCGATGAACGAGAGGGCGCGTTTCCACTGAAATTCCGCTTCACGCGCGCGACCCACAGCCCAATACACATCACCCAGATGGTCGTTTACCACCGGATCGACCGGCATCAACTCGACCGCGCGCTCCATATGTTCGACCGCCTCAGCATACCGCCCCAGACGAAACAGGACCCAGCCAAGACTATCGACGATGTAGCCACTGTCAGGCCGCGCGGCGACGGCACGTTCGATCATGTCCAACGCCTCATCCAGCTTTTCCTGCCGTTCGACCAGCGAATAGCCAAGATAATTGAGCACTTGCGGCTGGTCCGGGTTCAGCTCAAGCGCGCGGCGGAAATCTGCTTCGGCCTCGTCCCATTGCTTGAGCCGCTCATGTGAGATTCCACGCGCATAATGCAGGAACCAATTGCCGCCCGAGGTGTCTTCGGTCAATTCGATAGCACGGTTGTATGACGCAACAGCGCTTGAGTATTCCTCTTGCTGGCGCTGCAGGTCCGCCAATGCGACATGCACACTGGGTAGGTTCGGGTTCTGGCTGGCCAGCGATTGCAGTACTTCGGCAGCGGCGTCCTTTTTGCCCGACCGGCTCAGAACTTCGGCCCGCCCAAGTTCAGCGACGTGATAATCATTACTGCTTGCAGGCACCATTCGATAAACTTCCACCGCCAGATCGTATTGCTCTAGCGCATCCAAAAGCTCGGCACTCAGCAGGATGGCGTCCACGTGGTCGGGGCGCAGAAAAACGGCAGTGCGCACGAACAACAGAACATAGTTCTGCGCTGCTTCGTTGCTTAGTGCGGCACCGACGGTAAAGAACACCTCGGCCATGCCATCCTGCGCGTTTTGGACGTGGGTGAACGGCAGCCTGTCACCAGCGGTCAAGCGGGCCAGATAGCTTTCGATGGATGGATCGCTGCCCGCGGTGAAAACGTCATTCAGAAACTGCAGCGCATCATCGTTGCGGTCCAGTTGCGACAGGACTTCGGCCCTGGCCAAAGCCGCGCGGCGCGAAAAGCGGGCGACCGCATTGTTGTTTGCGGCAAAAACCTCTTCCGCACCCTCGAAATCGCCAACCGAGGCTAACGCCAACGCCTTGTGATACATTGCAAAATCGCGCAGCCCGTCTTCGGTCGAAACCGCGTCAAACTGCTCCATCGCGCTGGTCATAGCGCCGCGACCCATATGCGCCCAGCCTTGCATCAGCCCGTCGACCAACGGTCCGACACCCTGTGTTTCGGGGTCCCGGGCCAGCAATTCGTCCAGTTTATCGTCTGCCACCAGATTGGCTGCAATCGCCATGCGGGCTGCCTGGCTATTCAGGCCGATATTCTCGATCACCTGCGCCACGGGAAGGGCGCGTTTTACCTCACCCAGGGCCAGCCGGGCGACAACAACGCTTTCCAAAAGCGTGGGGTTTTCAGGATCGGCTTTCAGAGCCTGCGCATAGAACTTCTCGGCGGCCGCATAATCATTTTGGAAAACCGCCTGACGACCCGCCAGATAGGCGCCAGACCCTGTGTCCGCCACAGCCGGAAACATAAATGACGAGATGAAAAGTGCTGCGACTGTTGCGCGACGAGCCAGAGAAAACACCAAAATACTGCCTTGTTAGTCTTATCTGCGAAACAAGCTAGGGCTTTGGCGGACAAGAGGCAATGGCGCAGCCTTCACGACGCCGCCACTGCCCGGTTTTCTGCTTACATGTTGGGATAATTCGGCCCATCCCCTCCCTGCGGCGTGGTCCAGGTGATGTTCTGGCTGGGGTCCTTGATGTCACAGGTCTTGCAGTGAACACAGTTCTGAAAGTTGATCACAAACCGCGGATCACCGTCATCTTCGACCACCTCGTACACACCTGCCGGACAATAGCGCTGTGCCGGTTCATCGAACTTGGGCAGGTTGACTTTCACGGGGACCTCGGGGTCAGCCAGTCTAAGGTGGCAAGGCTGGCTTTCTTCGTGGTTCGTCATCGCGAAAGAGACATTGGTCAGACGGTCGAATGACAGCGTGCCATCGGGTTTTGGATAGTCGATGGGCTGATGCTTGCTGGCATCCTCGGTTGCTTCGGCGTCATTCTTACCGTGGCCCAATGTGCCCAGCAGCGAAAAGCCCAGCGTATTGGTCCACATATCCATGCCACCCAACACCAGCGAGGCGGTCAGGCCATATTTCGACCACAGCGGTTTGACGTTGCGGACCTTTTTGAGGTCAGCGCCAATAGCTCCGGTGCGCACGTCGGTCTCATACGCGGACAGCTCATCACCAGACCGGTCCGCCTTGATGGCATCATAGGCAGCCTCCGCTGCGGCTTTACCCGACAGCATCGCGTTGTGATTGCCCTTGATGCGCGGAACGTTAACCATACCCGCCGAACACCCCAGCAACGCCACACCCGGCGCAACCAGTTTTGGCATCGACTGATAGCCACCCTCGGTGATCGCCCGCGCACCATAGGCCACGCGCTTACCGCCCTTGAGCAGCTCGGCCACCATCGGGTGATGCTTGAACCGCTGGAATTCCATGTAGGGATAAAGGTAGGGGTTCTTGTAGTTCAGGTGAACCACAAAGCCGACATAGACCTGATTGTTCTCAAGATGATAGATGAACGACCCACCGCCGGCGTTGCTGCCCAGAGGCCAGCCCATGGTATGCGTGACCGTGCCTTCCTTGTGCTTGGCCGGGTCGATTTCCCAGATCTCTTTCATGCCGACGCCATATTTCTGCGGCTCTTTCCCGGCAGACAGGTCATACTGGGCAATCACTTCTTTGGACAACGATCCGCGGACACCTTCCGACAGGAACACGTACTTGCCGTGCAGTTCCATGCCCGGCTCGGTATTCGGACCGATCGAGCCGTCGGCCTCAAGCCCGAACACACCTGCGACGACGCCTTTGACCTCGCCATTGTCGCCGTACACAAGCTCCGAGCACGCCATGCCGGGGAAGATTTCCACACCCAGTTCCTCGGCCTGCTCTGCCATCCAGCGGCAGACATTTCCCATCGAGACAATATAATTGCCGTGGTTGTTCATCAGCGGTGGCATAGGGAAGTTCGGGATGCGGATTTGGCCCGCTTCGCCCAGCATGTAAAAATTATCTTCGTTCACCGGCACGTTCAACGGCGCGCCTTTTTCCTTCCAATCGGGGATCAGGGCATCCAGTCCACAAGGGTCAAGCACTGCGCCAGACAGGATATGCGCGCCCACTTCCGAACCCTTCTCAAGAACAACGACGTTCAGATCGGCATCCAGCTGCTTCAAACGGATGGCCGCAGACAGGCCTGCAGGGCCTGCACCCACGATCACCACGTCATATTCCATCGCTTCGCGTTCAATTTCGGCCATCGCGGGCTCCCTAGCTAACTTTCCGAATTGGCGCTTTTCACGCGCGGTCGGCGCAATTTTGTTTCACGGCTGATTACATGCTCTGAAAGACCTTGGTCAATCTAAACACGGCGTAACATTGCTGCTATGCGGCAGTTATGTCTCTGGCGCGTCGCCCAATAGATACCTGGGGCCGCTGCCTTTAGACTTGGCGCGGTCATCGGGGTTGTAAAGTGCGCATTTGGGCAGGCTCAGGCAGCCACAGCCGATGCACCCGTCCAAATTGTCACGTAACCGCGTCAGGGCAGCGATTCGCTGATCAAGGTGAGCGCGCAACTTTACACTGATATCCTTCCAGTCCTGCGGTGTCGGCGTGCGATTTCCGGGCAGACCGGTCAGAACTTTACGGATTTCCGGCAGTGACAAGCCGAACTGTTGGGCAATAATGATGAAGCTCAGTCGCCGGATGTCTGCGCGCTGGTACCTTCTTTGCCCACCGGCATTGCGCCAAGGCGCGATCAGCCCCTGCGCCTCATAGTATCGAATGGCCGAAACAGCCAATCCCGTTCGCTTTGCCAATGCGCCGATTGCCAGCCCCTCGGATACTGCCATTTCATCCCCCAATAAATACCTTGACCTCAAGTGAGGTTTAGAAATTACGGTGAGTCGGGACAAGCCTCAAGACGGAAAAGGAGATCCCATGATGGCAACGCTTGAACACACCAATTTCACGGTCCGCGATCCACAGGCCTCGGCCGCGTGGATGCATAAGGTTTTTGGGTGGAAAACACGCTGGGAAGGCCCGGCCATTGCGGGCGGCTACACCGTGCATGTGGGCAGCGCGCATACCTATCTTGCGCTCTATGCGCCCAGCGCCCCAAAGCCTTCCGGCGAAAGCAGCTATGACATCATCGGCGGGCTGAACCATGTGGGTGTTCTGGTCGAAGACATCGACGCCACCGAACAGAAAGTGAAAGACGCAGGTTTTGTTCCCAAGTCCCACGCGGACTATGAACCCGGCAAACGGTTCTATTTCGACGATGACAATGGCATCGAATTCGAGGTCATAAGTTACAACTAGGCCGTATTCCGCGCGTTGCGCTTTCAAGCCCTCTTGCAATTCGCACTGCATTTGGGTCAGGTATTTAGCAACCCAACACATCGCCCCGACGCTTACCTTTTGCGGCGGGGCGCATCAATTTATGCGTGGACGGACAAGAACATGGAAAAGATTCCAATGACGCCTGCGGGCAATGCCGCGCTTGCGGCGGAACTGAAAAACCTGAAATCCGTTGAACGCCCTGCGATCATCGAAGCCATCGCAACGGCACGCGAACTGGGCGACCTCAAGGAAAACGCGGAATATCATTCGGCCCGCGAAAAGCAGGGCTTTATCGAGGGCCGCATCAAAGAGCTGGAAGGCATCCTTTCGCTGGCGGATGTGATCGATCCAGCCAAGCTGTCCGGTGCAATCAAATTCGGTGCCAAGGTAACGCTTGTCGATGAGGACACGGACGAGGAAAAGACCTGGCAGATCGTTGGTGAATATGAGGCCAACATCGAAAACGGCTTGCTGAACATCAGGTCCCCAATCGCCCGCGCGCTGATCGGCAAAGAAGAGGGCGACAGTGTCGAGGTGCGCACCCCCGGCGGTGTGCGGGCCTACGAAATCCTGACGATCGAGTACGTCTGACCGGAGTGCTCCTATGTCCGAGCCCACGCCCGAGCACGAACCTGAGCGCAAAACATCGCTGGGCATTTATGACAGGCCATCACGTCCGTCCGTAACCGGGATCGAGATCGTGGCGATAGCACTCAGCCTTCTGTGGCTGATTATATCGGTTGTATTCCTGGTGCTGCCTGACAAGGTTCAGGGCGGTGGCTTTGTGGTGACTTTGCTGGCGGTGTTCATGCCGGTAGCGATGGTCTGGGTCGCCGCCACGGCCATGCGAGCCAGCCGCGTCATGCGTGAAGAAAGCGAACGTTTGCAAACCGCGATTGACGCAATCCGCCAGGCGTATGTGGTGCAACAGCAACGCGCCGCCAGTTCCTATGAGCCGGCGGTCAGCAAAAAGCTGGACGAAATCGCCGAGACCGCAAAAAAGACCGAAACTGCGCTGGCCACGTTTTCCACCAAACGCACGGACCCTCCGCGCATACCCGAACCGCAAATCAAAGGCGATCAGACGTCTTTGGAACTGGGCACACAGGCCGAAGATATCGCACCGCCGCTGAGCACCGAGGTTTTCATTCGCGCGTTGAACTTCCCGGAAACGCAGGACGATTCCGAAGGGTTCGATGCCCTGCGTCTGGCGCTGAAGGATCGAAAGACTGCGCAATTGGTGCAGGCTTCGCAGGATGTTCTGACCCTGCTGAGCCAAGAAGGTATCTATATGGACGACCTGCGCCCTGACATGGCACGCCCAGAAATCTGGCGGCAGTTCGCACAGGGTGCGCGTGGCCGCTCGGTCGCGGCGCTTGGAGGGATTCGCGACCGATCCTCGCTGGCGCTGACGGCGGCCCGGATGAAGCAGGACCCGATCTTCCGCGATGCCGCGCATCATTTCCTGCGCCGCTTCGACCACATGATCGTCGATTTTGAGCCCGAGGCTAGTGACTCTGACCTGACCGCGTTGGGGGAAACCCGCACCGCACGGGCGTTCATGTTGCTGGGACGCGTTGCAGGGACCTTCGACTAAAGCCCAAAACTGCTGTAGGGGATGAACCGGACCAGTTCGCCCGGCTTGATGTGGCGCGCGCCGTCTTCGATTTCAACCAGCCCCTCGGCCCAGCTGAGGCCACTGATCCGGCCCGATCCTTCGGAGGCAAACACCTCGGCCCGGCCATCCCTGACACGGGCACGCAGATATTCGCGGCGCCCCGGTTTCTTTCGTTTTTCAAATGCGGCGGGCAGGTCGAACCCCTGCGGTTCTTGCCACCCCTCACCCGCCATCAGGCCCAGCGCGGGGCGCGCAAAAATCAGCGTGCAGACCATGGCCGCGACCGGGTTTCCGGGCAGGCCGAAAACTGGCACCCCTTCCCACATACCCAGTGCCAGAGGACGCCCCGGTTTCAGCGCGATCCTCCATTCCTGCATCGCGCCCGCCTCTCGCAGCAGGGCTGAGACGTGATCCTCATCCCCAGCCGAGGCACCGCCGCTGGTCAGGATCACATCCGCTTGTTCTGCAGCGCTGTTCAACCGGTCGCGCAACGTTTCCCGGTCGTCCGGCACACGCCCCAAATCCACCGCTTGAAACCCCATGCGATCCATTAGCGCAATCAACATGGGGCGGTTTGCATCGTATATCTGACCCGGGCTTGCGGTCCCTCCGGGTTCGATTAACTCGTCTCCGGTGGACAGAACCGCGACGCGCAATGGCTTGCGCACCTGCACGTCGGCACCCCCCGTCGCAGACAGCAGCGCCAGATCGGCTGGCGTCAACCTGCGCCCGGCCGTCAGAACCAAATCGCCCTCTGCCACGTCCTCACCTGCCCGGCGGGTGTTGGCACCCTGTTTCAGCGGGCCGTGAAAGGCGATGTGATTGTCCTGCACGGTTACATCTTCTTCCAGTATAACTGTATCCACACCTGCTGGCAGAGCTGCCCCTGTCAAAACGCGCAGCGCCTGACCACCCGGCACCACCCCATCGAAAGGGATACCGGCCGCCGCACGCCCGTCACACAACGGCATGACCTGCGCGCCCTCTGGTGCGGCACCGGCAAAACCGTATCCATCCACGGCCGTGTTGGGCTGCGGTGGATTTGAACGATTGGCAAAAACATCTTCGGCCAGAATGCGCCCGCTGACCTGCATTGCCGGCAGGCTTTCTGCTGCCGTCACCACCGTTAAGCGTTCGCGCAATAGGCCCAGCGCTTCGTCAACCGGCGTCCAGTTTATCCCCGCTGGCAAGGCAAAACAGTCATTGCGCAAAGGGGGCGGCGCGATATTCGGTTTGCGTTGTGACACTCCCAAAATCCAACCTTCCTCTGCTGCGCTGACATTCAGGTGCCGCGCCAAATCCTGTATCGGCATGCCCGCCAGCGACAGCGCGACCTGCTCGACCTGCCAAGCATCTTTTATCCGGCCTTCCGGTGCGGTCCCGAGGGTGAGCGAGGGCCAGATTTCCACGAACGCAACCGGAGTGTCCAGCACCTCGAACGGCCAAACCGCGACCTTTCCGGCAAAAGTGCGGCGCAGACGGGTCAGCACGGGCAGTCCAGTCATCATCTGACCGCCTACCGCACCAGCCCCGCCCATCTGCCAGCAGCTAAAGCTGCCCTTGGCTTCCGGCGCCAACTCCACGCTGCGTCGCTCGGGAAACGGGGAGTGATAGTCGGCTTTGGTCTTCGGCAGACCGTCAATCTCACGCTTGAGACCATTGAACCAAAACGGTCCCTTACCGCCAAAAAGGCGGTTGATCTCCCCGGCCAGATCGAACCTGTTATTTGCTCTTGGCGAATCCTCGATCCGGTGTTCAAACCATTCCCATAGTCCAAGCGGATCGTCCGATCCGGTCAGAGCGCGGGCAAAACCTTTGGGATAACCGAAAGGAAAATCAAACCCCAGACACAGCCGCCGTTCCGCTTCAATCTCAGTTGTAATCAGATCGTGCAGCCATTGCTCTGCCAACTTACGGTTTCTGAAATAGGTTGGCCCTTCGTCCACTTTGCCCTGTCGCACGACACAGACCCAGATCGCATCCTTGCGCGGCCGGGGGCCGGTGTCGTTTCCACTGGACCAGTCGACCATGGCAAAACTGTCGAACCCGATCACAAACCAACCTCATGCAAAATGAACTCTGCAATGGCCGGAGTGTCATTCAGGTCAAAAACAGGAAGGTCCAGTTCCAGCGGTGTATCACTGGCAACAGCGTGGATGGTGGAGTTTTCGGGCGCGATCAGAGGATTGTTGGCCTCGGCCCGAAACGCCTCGACCTTGGGGTGAGCTTCACGTTTAAACCCTTCGATCAGAACCAGATCCACGGGCAAAAGGCGCGCCAATAGTTCGTCCAGCGTAGGTTCGGCAGCGCCCCGCAGTTCTTGCATGATCGCGACACGTTGGCCCGAGGCCAAAAGAACCTCGGACGCCCCGGCGGCCCGGTGACGATAGCTGTCGGTGCCGGGCTGATCGACGTCAACGCTGTGATGGGCGTGTTTCACGGTCGAGACGGTAAATCCGCGCCCGGTGATCTCGGCCACCAATCTCTCCATCAAGCCGGTTTTGCCCGCGTTTTTCCAACCGGTGACGCCATAAACCCTCATGCCTGCTCCAACAGTTTTTTCGCCAGCGCCAAATCCTCGGGCGTATTGACGTTAAAAAACGGATCAAACGGTTCGGCTGAAAACAAGGCCTCGCGCCCGTTGTGCCGATCAGTCCACAACACGACCTTGCGCAGCCCGTCGTTCAGTGCCGCGCGCAGATCGTCGCGCAGCGCCACGGGCCAAAGTCCGAATGTCGGGTGACGATTGACGCCTCGGCCCCCACCGGATTTCAGCGCCTCATCCGCGCGGCGCGGCGTGGTCGCAAGCACCAGCGGGTGATCCTGCGCTTCAGCGGCTTGGCATAGACGCGCCACCAAATCACGCGGGAAAAACGGAGTGTCGGCCGCAGCGGTCACGATGCGATCTGCCCCCTGCGAATGAGCCCAGTCGAGACCGGCGAGAACCCCTGCCAGAGGACCCGCATACCCTTCAATACTGTCTGGCACCACCGGAAGGCCCAATTCACGGAACCGCGCCGGATCGCCATTTGCGTTCAGCGCCAAACCCTCCACCTGAGGGGCCAAACGGTCGACAACGTGGCTCAGCAAGCTGTGACCACCGATCTGCAACAGGCCTTTGTCTCCGCCCCCCATGCGGGTGGCCAGACCGCCTGCGAGTATGACGCCAAGAGGTTTGGTCATTCCTGCACCTTCATGCTGCGCGACGAGAAATCTGTCACTCGCGTGTTGTAGATCGAACTTAATCCAATTGGAACGCAGGTGGATAAACGTGGTGCAGGACAAACAGCCACAGTTTCGAGGGCCCTATAACTTTCCCGCTTGGTCAGAAGCACCGCCAGTATCAGCGCAACAAGGTTGATCAGTTCCACAAAGCCCTCAGATCATCGCGTTTCAACGATGGAGTTTCAAACCCGAGAGCTTTTCCTGCGGTGCTTTTTGTCTTCAACCGCGATGCTCGCGGGGTCGGCGTCGCGCAGCAATCGGTCTTCACCCGACAAACACACGAACCGCTGCCCGCGCATACGGCCAATCAGGGTCAGGCCAACCTCGCGCGCGATCTCGACACCCCAGGCGGTAAAACCGGACCGGGACGCCAGAACCGGGATGCCCATCATCGCGGTCTTGATCACCATTTCCGAGGTCAGACGGCCAGTGGTATAAAGGATTTTGTCATCCGCCGCCGCGCCTTCGGACAGCATCCAACCGGCGATCTTGTCGACCGCGTTGTGACGGCCCACATCTTCCATATAGACCAGTGGCCGGTTTTCATGGCACAGGACCGTACCGTGAATTGCACCTGCCTCAAGATACAATGAAGGTGTTCGATTGATCTTTGCCGCAAGATCATACAGCCACGAGGTTCGCACCTGAACTTGCGGCAGGCGAACGCCCTCTAGCCCCTCCATCATATCACCGAAAACTGTACCGACCGCGCAACCGCTGGTGCGGGTCTTTTTCTTTAGCTTGTCCTCGTAAGAGGTCTCGCGCGCGGTGCGGACCACGACAGTTTCAAGATCATCGTCGTAGTCGACGCGGGTAATTTCGTCATCCGCCAACAGCATGCCCTGATTGCGCAGGAAACCCAGCGCCAGGTATTCCGGGTAATCGCCAATCGTCATCGCAGTCACGATTTCCTGCGCGTTGAGGAAGATCGTCAGGGGCCGCTCTTCCACGACCGAGATCCGGCTGACCGCGCCATTCTGGTCTACGCCCTCAACCGCGCGGGTCAGACGCTCCGCGCCGGGATCGGGGGCGATGACGTAATCCGAGGCATCTATTTCCTTAGCCAATTGCAACCCTCTTCCAAGACCGATACTGCTGCGGCCAACACCATAGGATCAAGACATGGCAAGCACCACATCCAAGTCATACTATTGGAAGGGTTTTCGCGACGGCACCCCGTTTATCTTCGTCGCTATCCCCTTCGGTACCCTGTTTGGGGTCTTTGCAACCGAAACCGGGCTGACCATCGTTCAGACGATGGCATTCACTGCCACCGTTTTTGCCGGGGCCGCGCAGTTCGCGGCGCTGCAATTGCTGCAGGACAATACGCCCACCGTGATCATTCTGGCGTCGGCACTGGCGGTAAATCTGCGCATGGCAATGTATTCAGCCTCACTTACGCCTTACCTTGGGGCGGCACCGTTATGGCAAAGGGCATTCGCCGCTTATCTGATCGTGGACCAGTCCTATGCCTGCAGCATCGTTCGGTTCGAGAAAGAGCCACAGATGACCATGCCCCAACGCATGGCCTACTTCTTTGGCTCGGTCACACCGATCACACCATTGTGGATGTTGGCCACGTTTCTGGGAGCGGTGCTGGGTACGCAAATCCCCGAAAGCTGGGCGCTGGATTTCGCGCTGCCGATCACTTTTCTGGCCATGATTGGCCCGATGCTGCGCACCATGCCTCATGTCATTACGGCACTCGTGGCGATCACCGTGTCGCTGTTGACGGTTGCTGTGCCTTATAACCTTGGTCTGCTGATCGCAGGATGCGCGGGCATGATGGCCGGGGCACAGGCTGAATTGTGGACGCTTAAAAAAGAAGCATTGTCATGAGTTCTGTCGACACAGTCACCATGTGGGTCATCATCGTCGGGCTGGCGCTTGGCAGTTACGGACTGCGGTTCCTGTTTATCGGGCTGGTCGGCGACCGTCCTATGCCGCCATGGGTTCTGCGCCATCTTCGTTATACTGCGGTGGCGATCCTGCCTGCATTGATTGCCCCGCTGGTGGTCTGGCCAACCGCAACCGAGGGTCAACCGGACACCAGCCGCATGGCTGCGGCCACGGTTGCGCTGGTTGTCGGGTTGATCACGAAGAACGTGCTTGCGGCAATCTTTACCGGTGCTGGTACGTTGTATGGGTTGCTGTACCTATTGGGATGATGTCGCGTCCAACTCATTGAGACGGGCGTTGTTAAATGCCAGCCCCTGTTGCAAGTCGGCGTCGTCGAATTCTCGGTACTCTGCAGTTTCGACACCCGGCAACTGCGCGAACTGGTCAGACAGACTGATGGGGTAAAACGTGGTCCCGATTCGCTCGAAGCCGGGGACTTGCTGCAAAAGCTGTGCGGTAGAATTTGCGCAGAATGCGCCTGCCACTGGCCCCATTTGCTTGGCCAGTTGCAAAGCGAGTTCGGCCTGTTGCGGAGAGACTTCTACCGTCTGGATACGCGCATAGTGCGTTTCCCGCGCGTGGCTGCTGCGATAGGCACGTTCCACGGCCGGGGTAATCCCATACAGCACATCGTTCTTCACCGGAACGATATCCGCCCGGAACGATCCTGCCGGGTCAAAAATTACGCGTTCGCTGCCGCTGATCATAAGCGACGTGTGCGCGCCCGACCCAGTTCGGGTATTGATCATTGTGTAAAGCGTCAGCGTTGACGGACCCGGGTCCCGGTAGGATCGGGCTGAAATCTCGGACTGATCCGCCTGTGGCCGCTGCGATCCGGTGCATCCAGCCACAGTCACCGCCAACAGGCAGACAAGCAAAATCCTGATCACGGTCTACCCCGTTTTTTCAGTTAAGAGGCAAAGACCGCCAGAAACAGGCAGAGGATGGCAATTGCGACCACACACCACGTGATGGCCTTGACAAACCCGTTGAAGGTTTTGGTTTGAACGTTGATGTCCATGTTGCCGTGCTTGTGTTCAACCATGAGAAAAAGATTCCTAGTTCGCGTGTTTGAAGTGTTGAATAATCGAAAATCCGAAGGCTGTCACCACGTCATTCGGGCGCAGGGGCCAGCGGTCCGAGTACCGAGCACCCAGGATATCCGAACCCCCATCGCCATGGCAGGCCGGAACACGGGCCACCGCCCAAACGGACCGCTGCGAACATTGCCTCGGCAGTAAGGGAATGAGCGGTCCGAATCTGGTCGGGCGTCATGTCATAGCGCTCGGCATAGTCTTCGGCATAGTCCTCGCCGTGCTGTTTGACGCAGTTGAGCAGGGCATCGTCTGCTGCCATGCGCGCCTCAAAACTGTCATCGGCCTGCGACGCCCCGCCTGCATTGTGATAGGCGCGGTCATGTGTCACGCAGCAGTATTCCCAAGGGGGATGCGCCTCATACAGCGCGCGGAACTTTGGGAAGGTCTCGGCCACAAAGCGCCAACTGGTAGACAGACCGCCGGAACACCCGTCCGTTTCAAAAGGAATCGGAGCGGCCTCACCCTTTTGCGCAAACAAAGCGCGATGCGCTGGCATCTCAATCGTGCGCATAAAATCCTGCGCCAAAGCCGGTGCAGCCGTCAGCATTACAGCAACCACCAGGCTATGGGCTTGCATCGCGCATTGCCTGTGTATCGACGGACATACCGAAGGTGGTCGCAAGCCACAGAAGCAACCGCTCTGCCGGACCCATTCCCGCTCGCACCCGTAAAACCTCGTTGGCCATCGCCGGGCGGTCAGTGATCAGACCATCCACGCCCATTGAGGCCATGGCTGACATCTGCAGGGGGTCGTTGACGGTCCAGACGTAAATGTCCTTTCCTGCTTGTTGAACCGAGCGCACAAGCCTTGGCGTCGCCATCGCAGCGTTGACGGCCACAAAATCGCCTTCCAGCCCGGTCAGGTCACCAATGGCCGTTGCTGCCAGAACACCAGCGCGCCAATCGGGACGGATGGACTTCATCTTTTGCACGGCCGGATATTTCAGCGACATGGTGGCAATGTCGTCCTGCATCCCTATCTCTTCGACAAGGGCCGCGACGCGGTTTTCCAGATCGACATCGTGGCCGTAATACTTCAGCTCAATTATGACCTTGGATTTCCCTTTCGCGGCCTCAAGCACGTCGCGCAGCGTCGGCGTCCGTTCCTCGGCGTATTCGGGGCCGTACCAGCTACCGATATCGATCTGGGCGATGTCTTCCATCGTCGCATCCCAAACCTTGAGATCAACACCTGCCAGCTTCATGAAATCACTGTCATGGGCTACGATAACCACATCATCCGCCGTTTCTTGCACATCGATTTCGACCCAATCCGCGCCATCCTCGATCGCCTTGCGTACGGATGCCATCGTGTTTTCGGGCCGCAGTGCGGCAGCCCCCCGGTGACCGATGACCTCGGCACGGTCCGGTGCCTGTATGCGCTCCAGCAAGTGCTGCCCGAACCAACCCCCAATCAGCAAAGCAGCCAGTGCCAAGCCAACCGCCGTAAACAACTGTGTCTGCAGGCGGCGCGGCTCGGGGTGCGGGGGTTCTGATGTTTTAATCTCAAAGAAACCGTCCAGCAGTATCGCCAAAGCCCCAAGGGCAGTGGCGGCCAGAATCAATCCGGCCAACGTCCAAAGCCCAGCAATCACCAAAAAGTATGTCAGCGCCAAACGCAGGTGATTGGTGCCTTGCAGCGGCACAAAATCGAAAAGCATTCCTGCCACCCAAGCGATCAGGGCCGCGATCACAAGCCGTACGATCAACCACACAGCCAGTTCGACTTTCAGACGCCCGCGCTTACCCTCCATCCGAAGCGCGCTGATGTGGAAAGCACTTGCAGGGTGGACGTTTTCGAACAGCACCAGATGCAACGACAGCGCCCAAGCCGAAAGGCGCCTGATCAGCACCCAAGCCATCACCAGAAGCACCGCGCCAATCAGTACGACGGCCACCCAGAAGGATGGCGGGTGGAACGTGAGGTAGTAATTGATATCGTATTCAGTCAGCGTCCACCACGCGATCACCGCAGCCACAACGGCAAATGGCAGCACCAACACCAGAATACGCAGCACAAATCGTACCGCAAAACCAAAAAGCGACGGCAATCGGGACAAGATCAGACCGATGGCAGAGCTGCCAGCGCGCCACGGGTCACGGTCTTTCATTCGCAACGACCCAGCCATGACGGAAAAGACAAACACCTCGGCCAGAAGAAACAGGCTGAGAACCACAACGGCGGCAACAAACCCGGCAGGTGACAGGATGAACGCGGCGATGGCCTGATCGGTGACAGCGGTCTGGTTCGACAGCAACACCGCAAGGTTGACCGTGATCGCCACACCCGGCGCGATCAAGGCGATCAACAACAGACGCATAACAAGATAGATGGGCACGAACACGCGGCGACGTGCCCACGCACCCTTATAGGCGGTTGAAACGGTTGTAAAACTGGACACGTGAGGCCCCCTGGAATGACTAACTCATTCAAGTCTGCGAAGACGTGAATTGCAAGTCAGCGGATCAGGTTTCTTCCAAATCCGCCGCCAGCCGGAACCCGATGCGATTGGCGGGCTTGTCCTGAACGGATTTGGGCAATGCGCGCAGCATCACGTTCAACTGGCTGACATGCTGCACCAACTGGGTCCGTGCCCCGGTCGCGTCCGAGCCGTAAAATGTGATGATATCGGGATCAAAATACCCCATCCCTTCGATCCGCATCACACCGGCGTCACCCCCGGTAAATCCCATGGCGACCTCGTGATCTGCGTCCAGTGTCTTTTCGAAGTTCTGAATGTAGAGGATCAGCCGCTCATAAGCCCATTGTGCCGGGCTTTTGCTGGCGACAGGTTTTTTCAATTGTCCGGGCAGATCCTTTGCACCGGATTCGGCGTTCGGGCTTGCATGCACTTCATAGCACCGAGGCAAGGCCGCAGCCTCTGCAGCTTCGGCCGACGTTTCGATTTTGTCCTGCATCGCTCTACCTTTTGCGCTGAAATTCCCACGCCCCATCCGCGCGCCGTGTGCGGGTGACAATTCCAATGTGGTAGAGATGATTCAGGTGTGCAACCGCTTCGACCAGCGCAAGCCCATACTCCCCTTCGCCGATCTGGCGTTTGAACAGAGGGGTAAAACACGCGGCCGCGGTTTTGGGTGTGTCCAGAAAATCCTGTAACCGCTCCAACGCGCTATGATGATTTTCGATCAGCTGCTTCATCCGGATAGGAAGACCGGTGAAGGGCAGCTTATGCCCGCCCAGTGCCAGTTGTTCAGGCCGGGCCAGTTCTTTCAACCGTTCACAGGCTTCTAGCCATTCAGCCACTGGATCCGCCATCGGTTCAGTGACATAGACCCCCAGATTGGGGCTGATTGAGCTGAGGATCTGGTCGCCCGTGATCACCAGATCATCGTCGCGGCTCCAGAATGTAGCATGTTCCGGGGCATGGCCGTTGCCCATGTGCACGTCCCAATCCCGCCCGCCCATACGGATCACGCTGCCCTGTTTGATCCGGGTAAACCCCAACGGCATCGGGTAAACGGTGTCACAGAAGTTGAATGGCCGCTGCGTCATCCGTTTGGCCAGGAATTCAGCATCCATCCCGGCACTGCGATAGTAATCCAGAGTTTCCTGCGGCCAGCTTTCCTGCACATCCAGTTGCAACATGCGCGCGAACAGCCACGCCGTGCGGGTTGTGACCAGTTCCGCTCCATGCTCGGACTGGAACCATCCCGCATTGCCGATATGGTCGGGATGGTGATGCGTTACGACAATCCGGGTGATCGGCTTGCCACCCAAAGGCCCAGCCATCAGCGACTCCCAGATCCGGCGTGTCTTTTTGGAAGACATCCCCGTATCGATCACCGTCCATCCATCACCGTCGTCCAGCGCAAAGACATTGACGTGGTCCAGTGCCATGGGCAGCGGCAAGCGCATCCACAGCACACCTTGGGCTATCTCAACCGCCTCACCCTCTGCCGGAGGGTCAGGCCACGGGTATCGGATCGCCAAGGGGGTATTTCCGTCCATTACGCTGCCAGTTCCTCAACGCTGAGTGCATATAGGTCATCCGCACCATTCTGCACCTGTACCAGCAGACCGGTATGTTCCGGCAGCAGCGCATTGATGTAGTAACGCGCCAGTTTAAAGCGCGGACCACTGGGATCGGTCAGCGCCGCCTTTAGGTGATAGTGCGCGCCCAGAACACGGGCAAAGGCGTGCAGATAGGGCACCGCACCAGCGAACCGCGCGTTCATGTCAGACTGTGCCACGATCCACTCGGTTGTTTCGCGCAGGCTCTCGGTGGCCTCCCAAACCGGGCCAGCCAGATCCGGCATAGTGGCACGAGCCTGTTCGGCGTGGTCCTCGATCTCATCCAGAAGGCGCGAGGCGGCCTCCCCCCCATCCATCATCTTGCGTGCAACAAGGTCCATGGCCTGAACGCCGTTGGTGCCCTCGTAAATCGCCGTCACGCGGACATCACGGTAGTATTGCGCAGCGCCGGTTTCTTCAACAAACCCCATGCCGCCGTGAACCTGCACGCCGGTCTCAGCCACGCGTATCCCTGTCTCTGTCCCGAAGGCCTTGCAGATCGGCGTCAGCAATGCGGCCCTGGCCTTCCATTCGGCATCCCCAGTGGCATTCGCCATATCAATCGCAGCCGCATTGGCCAGCATGATGGCACGCGCGGCAAAGGTATCGGCGCGCATGCCCATTAGCATCCGACGCACATCCGCATGGTCCACAATTGTACCCGAGGGCGTCTTGCCCTGCTTGCGCTCCATCGCATAGGCCAGCGCGTGCTGATAGGCACCTTCGGCTGCGCCCACGCCCTGACCGCCCACACCAAGACGGGCATTGTTCATCATCGTAAACATCGCGGCCATACCGCCATGTTCCTCGCCCACAAGCCAACCCTTGGCCCCGTCATACTGCATCACGCAGGTCGGCGAACCATGCAGGCCCATCTTATGCTCGACCGAGACAACCTTCAGATCGTTGGCCACACCCGGGTTGCCATTCTCATCGGGCAGGAACTTCGGCACCAGAAACAGCGAGATCCCTTTGGTTCCGGGCACCCCATCGGGCAGGCGTGCCAGCACAAGGTGGCAGACATTTTCTGTGAAATCATTATCGCCCCACGAGATAAAGATTTTCTGCCCTGTCACGGAATAGGTCCCGTCTTCGTTTGCTTCGGCCTTCGTGGTCAGAGCCCCAACATCCGAGCCCGCGCCCGCCTCGGTCAGGTTCATCGTGCCGGCCCACTCACCCGACATCATCTTGGGCAGGTAAAGCGCCTTCAACGCGTCACTTGCGTGGTGTTCCAGTGCCTCGATCTGTCCCTGGGTCATCAGCGGTGCAAGTTGTAAGGACAAGCAGGCCGCCGACATCATCTCATTCACCGCCGTGGTCAGAGTCATCGGCAGGCCCATGCCGCCATATTCCGGGTCGCCGCTCATGCCGACCCAACCGCCTTCGGCAATTGCCTTCCAGCCGTCAGCATAGCCCGGAGATGTTCGCATCACACCGTTTTCCAGACGCGCAGGCTCAAGATCACCCGGACGCTGCAAGGGGGCCATAACCTCTTCGCTCAATTTGCCTGCCTCTGCCAGGATCGCGCTGACCACATCTTCACTGGCGTCCGAGAATTTTTCGGTCGCCGCGATCTGATCGAATCCCACAACGTGGCGGAACAACACTTCGTAGTCGGAGATGGGGGCACGGTATGGCATGTCTTCCCTCGGGTTTGTTTGGCGTGTTTTCGCGGTTGGGGTTGGAAAATCCAACACTCACCTTTATGCATCCGGTGTTCAGTGAATACCTAACCGGACCCATGTTACACGCAATCAAAACGCGGCGTCACCAGATATGATCCCTAACGGCACTTTGGACTTGTCCGCCGATCCCGACGGAATCGCGCAGGCGGCTGACCTGCTGCGACAAGGCCTGTTGGTCGCCTTTGCCACCGAAACGGTTTATGGGCTGGGGGGAGACGCATGCAATGGCAGGGCCGTGGCCAGCATCTACGCAGCCAAGGGTCGACCCAGTTTCAATCCCCTGATCGCGCATGTGTCATCTGCTGAGGCGGCACGCCGTTTCGTGCAATGGTCCGACCAGGCCGAGACACTGGCCGCGGCTTTCTGGCCCGGTCCCCTGACCATGGTTCTACCGTTGAAAGAGGGGCACCGGATTTCTTCACTGGTGACAGCCGGGCTGGATACGCTTGCGGTTCGGGTACCGGCACACGGCACCGCACGGGCGCTGCTGACTGCCTTCGGTGGCCCGGTCGCGGCACCCTCAGCCAACCCCTCGGGTCAGATCAGCCCGACAACAGCGGATCACGTACGTGCGGGTCTGGGGGGTCGCATTGCCGCCATTCTGGACGACGGCCCGTGTGGCGTCGGTGTGGAATCCACCATCGTCGGACTGGCCGGAGAGCCCAGCCTTCTGCGTCCCGGCGGTGTGGCACTGGAAGACATCGAATCCGTTCTGGGTACGCGGTTGCACCTGCATCAGGCCGGAGATCTGCTGACCGCTCCGGGCCAGCTTCAATCACACTATGCCCCGGACGCTCCGGTGCGCCTGAACGCTGAAAGCCCCCAAGGTGATGAGGTTTTGCTGGGCTTTGGCCCGGTCTCGTGCGATCTGAACCTATCAGAGGCGGGTGATCTGGACGAAGCCGCAGCCAACCTGTTCTCGGCTCTGCACACGCTGAACGGGACAGGCCGCCCAATTGCCGTTTCTCCGATACCGGATCAGGGTCTGGGTGCGGCCATCAACGACCGTCTGCGCCGCGCCGCAGCGCCACGCGACACCTGATCAGGCCCGCCCGGCGCTGGCCGACAAAGTTAGCGGATCCACACCCAGCGTGGCCAGTGCGGCTTCCCACTTGCCATCATCGGGCACATCAAACACAAGTTTCGATGTCGCCTCAGTGGTCAGCCAGCCATTCATTGCGATCTCTTCCTCCAACTGGCCGGGCCCCCAACCGGAATAGCCCAGCGCCAGCGTCGAATTCAAAGGCCCCCTCCCCGAGGCCAAATCCTCGAGTATGTCCAGAGTTGCTGTCATGCTGAAATCATCTGAAATCTGCATCGAATGCAGGTTAGCCTCATAATCGGCGCTGTGCAGGACAAAGCCGCGCGACATCTCGACCGGCCCACCGAAATGCACCAGACGTTCACCCACGACAGGGATGCGGCAAGCGATATTCAGCTGGCTCAGCAGGGTTTTGATCCGCAAATCCGATGGCTTGTTCACAATCAGCCCCATCGCCCCTTCATCACCATGGCTGCAAATGAAAACAACCGAGTGATCGAAGCGCGGGTCACCCATGCCGGGCATCGCAATCAACAGTTTTCCAGTCAGGTCCATTGAATTTTGACTCTCGCTTCGTCCCCTTTCAACAATGGCCCCGGCATGTGGGGATTGGCAAGGGATCAAGCCACATTTCGCCAGATTTCATCCATGTGACCGGAACGTGACTTGGAATCACGGTCGAAAGCGCGCATTTATTACGTATGAAGCGTTTTCTTAAGTCGACTGCAGTCGCGCTGACCGCCTATGTCATGCTGAACGCCCCTGCGCAAGCGCAGCGGGTGGACGGCGTTGTGCAACTGGATATTCTTGATGGCGGACGTACGGCCAGTGGCACCTATCTTGGCGCGCTCAGGTTGACGTTGCAGGATGGGTGGAAAACCTATTGGCGCGCGCCCGGCGATGCGGGCATTCCACCGCAGTTTGACTGGCAGAGTTCACAGAATGTGGGTGACGTGTCGATCACCTGGCCCGCACCCGAGGTGTTTGTCCAAAACGGGCTACAGTCCATCGGCTACGCCAATCAACTGGTGCTGCCAGTTGAAATCACCCCCCGCAATCCGGCTAAACCTGTGCGGCTTCGCGGGGACATGGATTTGGGCGTCTGCAAGGATGTCTGCATTCCCGAACGTTTGGATTTCGACCATATGCTGGACGCCAATGCTGCGCGCAACCCGGCAATCGCCGCTGCGCTGGCGCAGCGTCCCTTCTCGGCAAAAGAGGCGCGCGTTTCTGCCGCCAGCTGCCACCTGACCCCTACGGCGGATGGCATGCAAATCGAAGCCCGCGTTACTATGCCCTCGGCCGGTGGACGCGAAGTTGCCGTGATTGAGCCGGGCGATCCGGCATTGTGGACTTCTCAGCCCGAGACGACACGCCACGGCGACACGCTGGTTGCCAAATCCGAGGTGATCAGCGCCGCGGGCAGGTCTTTTGCCTTGGACCGATCTGACATTCGGATCACGGTTCTGGGTGCCAATCACGCGGTCGACATTCAGGGATGCAGCGCGGGCTGAGGCATGCAGAAAACTCCGAAGATCGGCGCGCTTGCCGTCGTGGTGCACAATGCCCGGGTCCTACTTGTGCAGCGCAGCAAGCAACCTGATGCAGGACTTTGGGGTTTTCCCGGCGGTCATGTCGAATGGGGTGAGACTGTCATGCAGGCTGCACAGCGGGAATTGCATGAGGAAACCTCGATCATCGCCGAGCCGCTGCACTACCTCGATAACCTGGATTTACTGCTCCACGACGATCAGGGCAGCGTGCAATCACACTATTTGCTGGTCGGGGTCGCCTGCCAATACCGATCGGGCACGCCCTTGGCCGGAGATGACGCGCAGGACGCTCGCTGGTTCCCGGTTGGACGGATCAGGCAAGGTGATCTGCCC
Source organism: Ruegeria sp. YTSA135 (assembly GCF_059610165.1). Lineage (NCBI taxonomy): Bacteria > Pseudomonadati > Pseudomonadota > Alphaproteobacteria > Rhodobacterales > Roseobacteraceae > Ruegeria > Ruegeria sp. YTSA135. The sequence continues at coordinate 185,169 of NZ_JBXWNC010000006.1, forward strand.
ATGAGCAATCGTGTCGCCGACCTGCTGGAAACCGCGCTGCGTCAGTCCTAAACTGCCCGCCCCCGTAGCCGTACATACAACAGACCGGACAGTACAAAGCTGACCAACAGGATCGGTACGGCCCCAGCAACAAACGCCCCTAGCCCCATTTGCAGGGCCACGACACTCTCGGCGCCTCCGTATAGCGCCGAAAGCAGGCCGAACGGCGTGCCAGCTATCGCAGGCCAGATCATAGTCACGCCGAACCAGACCAACAGCGCAAGCGCCGTAGCCGCCACCGCGCCCTGCACCACGCGATCCGGCGCACGCAACGCGCGACGCATTGCTGTCATCGGGCGCGACAGGTCATTCAATATGGCCAGCAGCGCAGGCACCAGCAATAGCACCAGCAACATTCCGAAGCCCAACCCATAGACCAACGTGATCACCGTGGGTTTGAGAAACTGCGCCTGCGTGGAGCTTTCGTATAGCAACGGCGTCAGCCCCAGAACTGTTGTGAGTGTCGTCAACATCACCGGACGCAAACGGTCTGCCGTGCCCTCGACAATCGAAGGCACCAGCCCGCGCTCCTGCTGGTAGCCATCGATGGTCGTTACCAGCACGATCGAGTCGTTGATAATAATCCCGGTCATCCCCAGCAGGCCGATCACGGTGAACATGCTCAGCGGCACATCCCAGATGTAATGCCCCCAGATCGCGCCCACCAACCCAAAAGGAATGATCGCCATCACCACCACGGGCCGCGTCCAGCTGGCAAAGACCCAGGCCAGAACAAGATATATACCTGTCAGGCACAGGATCAGCCCTGTGCGCGCCTCGGACAGGAATTCATTCTCCTGCTCGCTCAGGCCTGACATCTGCCATTCGACTTGCCGCTCGGATGCGATCTTGGGCAAAATCTCTTCGCCCATAGCGCGCTCAATCTCAGCAGCGCGGGCCGGATCATCCTCTGAAATGTCTCCGTTCACTGTCAAAACCCGCAGCCCGTTTTCGCGTCGGATGCTTGAAAATCCCGCTTTCCGTTCAACTGACACGATGTCGGCCAAGGGCACATAAACACCGTCTGGGGTGCGCATCAGTGTACGCTCAAGGAAATCAGCGGTCAGTTCGTTTTCGGGTAGTTCGACACGTATTTCGGCACTGCGCGGGCCATCAGGGAACGTCGCGGCCTCGATACCGTTGAGCCGATCCCGCAGCACGCGGCCCAACATTTCGATCCGGAAGCCCAGCGCCTCACCTTTCGCAGTCAGGTCCAGAATGAACTCTTCCTTGTCATAGGCGAGGTTGTCTTCAAGCGCCGAAACTTCTGGGTATTTCGACAGTTCTGTCTGCAAATCCTCAGATGCCTGTTTTAACGCGTCCAGATCGGCACCAGAGAGTTGCACGTCGATCGCATCCCCACCGGGACCAGACCGCCAGCCACGGAAACTGAGCAGTTCGACCTTCGGGTGGCGGGGCACGTGATCCCGCAAATCAGCCACAAATTCAAAACTGGAATAAGGGCGCAGATCGGCGTCGATCAACTCAACCGAGATCCCGCCCAGCAGGTCGGTATCCTTGCCATCGGCGGCGGACAGACCGCGACCAGCGGTACCCCCGACCTCGGCCAGAACATATTCGATTGGGTTGCGGCCGTGGCGCTCTTCGTAAATTTGGCCCATTTCTTCAACCGCCACCTGCAGCTGACGCATCATGGCAAGCGTGTCATCACGGGTCGCGCCTTCGACCATGATGAAGTTCCCCGTCACCGATCCCTGTTCGGGTGCATTGAAAAAGCGCCAGTTCACGTCGCCCTTGATAAACAGGGCAATCTGGCTGGACAGTATCACCACCATGATCGCTACAACCACGTATCGCGCTCGGACGACCCAAGCGATCAACGGTCGAAACAGCGTATCCCGCACCCAACGGAAACCGCGATTGACCACGCGATTGGGCAAGTCGTACCAGTGTTCCTTGGCAGAGTGCTTAATCGCGTGGGCCATGTGGTTGGGCAGGATCAGGAAGCACTCGATCAACGAGGCGATCAGAACCGCGATAACAGTGAAAGGGATGTCATAGATCAACTCTCCGAACCGGCCACCAATTGCGGTTAGCCCGAAAAACGCGATCACGGTGGTCAGCGTGGCGGCAAAGACCGGCATCGCCATGCGCTGCGCTGCCCGTTCAGCGGCCACGACTGGCGCTTCGCCCAGCCGCCGGGCACGGAAATCCGCATGTTCCCCTACGACAATGGCATCGTCCACAACTATACCCAGCGTGATGATCAGTCCGAACAGCGAGACCATGTTGATCGACAACCCGCCAATATACATGAACGCAATGGCGGCTGACATCGCCACAGGAATACCCGCCGCCACCCAGAAGGCGATACGAGCGTTCAAAAACAGAAACAGCAAACAAACCACAAGCCCCAGACCCACCAGCCCATTGTCGACCAGAATATCCAGACGGTCGGTGATGGCTTGGGCGCGTGTTCGGATCAGCTCGGCCGTAACGCCTTCGGGCAGGCTGGCCTGCATTTCGGCGACCACATCTTCAACCGTCTGCTGGACCTTGATCGCGTCACCCAAGTTCGAGCGGTCCACGCGCACCGACATGGCCGGGTTTTCGCCTACATAATAGCTGCGGTTACGGTTGACGCCCTCAACCCTGATCTCGGCTACATCGCCCACATAAAGTTTCGATCCATCGGCAAAGTTACGCAGCGCGATGCTTTCGATCTCTTCAGGGGTGCGCTTTTCCGTACCGGTGCGGATGCGTGCGTTGGCCCCTGTGACATCTCCGGCCGGGTTGGTGATCGCTTCGGCCGCTATGGCTTGGGCAATTTCGGATAGGGTGATGTCATTGGCGATCAACTGTGCCGTTGGCACCTCGACCACCACGCGCGGCGCGGCAAGACCCCGGATCGTGGTGCGGGTCACTCCGGCCGCGAACAGACGATTGATAAGTTCATCCGTGAACTTGGCCAATTGATCCGGGTCGACAGGGCCGGTGACAACCACATCCGTAACCCGATCGCGCCACGCACCGCGCCGGATCGTTGGCTCTTCGGCATCTTCCGGCAGGTTGGTGACACCATCGACAGCGGTTCTGACCTCGTCCACCGCCCGCGACATATCCCAGTTAGGCTCGAACTCAAGACGGATGTGGGCAGACCCCTCGCGCGAGGTCGCGGTCGTGTCGGTCACGCCTTCCACTGCAAGCAGCTCCGGCTCCAGAAGCTGAACGATGCCGCTATCCACATCTTCTGGTCCCGCTCCTTCCCACGAGACCCGAACGTCCACGCGCTCAAGTATCACATCGGGGAAGAATTGCGCGCGCATCGCGGGGATCGCCGCCGCGCCCAGAACCAGCATCAGCAGCAGAAGAAGGTTGGCCACCGTGCGATGCCGGGTGAAGTAGCTGAGAATTCCACCCGCCGCGCCGGGGATTTTGCGCATCATCGCGCTTACCCTCCGGCCCGCGTCTCGATGCTGCGCACCAAAGAGGCGGGAACCTTGACCTCGTTCAACTGGCCCAGAACCCGCGCCTTCATGTCGTTGGGCATATGGTCGCTTGCCTCGACCTGCGCCACCAGTTGCGCGCGCAACTCGTCAGACAGTTCAACCATGTCGGGGTCGGCACTGGCCTCAACCCGCAATGGCCGCACCCGGACCCCGCCACCCAACAAAGGTGTCCGGCCAACAACAACCTCACGCCCGGCCAGCCCGTCTCCTCGCAGCAAGACCTCGTCCCCTTGACGGCGGATCAGTTGCACCGGCAGAACCTCAAGCCGGTCATCCGCGCCAAGCACCAAAACGGTGCCAACTGAGTCGAGAACCGATGCCGGCAGTCGCACCACGTTGTCCAATGGCTGCTCTTCGACAGTAACAGTCACGAAATCACCCGGTTTGAAGCCCGGCGCATCATCCAGCCGCGCGTAAATCAGGCGACCTGTCTGCCCTTCACCCGCCGAGCCGCTGTCACGGCTGATACGCCCCTTGGCCGTCAGATCAGTTCCCGTCACCTCAAGCGAAACGGTTACAGGAGCGTCGATCAACGTGCCGTCAGCGTTCAACAAGCGCACATATTGTGCAGTCGAGACACGGAAAGCGACCTCCAACGCGTTGGGATCCACTAGTTCCGCCAGTTTTTCATTGGCCGATACCAACCGTCCTTCAACCAGTGAAACATCGGTCAATGTCCCGTCGAACCCCGCGCGAACCGTCATGTCGTCCAGATCACGTTCTGCGGCCTCCAGCGCGATGCGGGCGCGAGACAATAAAGTGGCAGCCTGGTCAACCCTGGACTCAGCCTGTGCCAGCGCAATGCGGCGGACCAGAACGGATTGCTGGGCGGCAGCCTCGGCCAGTTCCGCCTCTTCCACGGCGGCAGGTGTTCCGACGCCCCGGCCTTGCAGATCTTTCTGACGCTGCAAGGCACGCCCGCGCAACTCGGCCTGCGCGGTGGACGAGTTCAGCTCATCCTGTGCTAAGAGCAGTGAGCGCTCTGCATCACGCTCTTCGAACTGCGCATCCAAGAGATCGGACTTGGCCCGATCCAGCGCTGATTGTGCATCAGCCGGGTCAAGTTCCACCAAGACCTCTCCGGCTTGAACGACGCCGCCATCCTCGAAATCGTCCGCCAGCGCGATGACCCGACCGCCGAGCGCTGCGCGCAGTTCCAACCGGCGACGGCTTTGCACCTCGCCAAAGGCTTCGAGGTAAGGTGTAACTGTCTGAAATTCTGCACGCTGCACGCTGACTGCGAAGGTACGTTCACGCGCCTCTGGCGGCGCGTTATCCCGATTCAACGCCTCTTGCACCGCGTTGGTGATCAGTTGAACCGCGACAAACAGAAGTGCCAGCGTCAGAAACGCCAGAAAGACACCAAAAAGGCTTTGCCTTAAGAATCGCATCAGTCACTTACCCCGGTCGCATCAGGCTGCCACCTGCAGAAGGTAGCCGGGCAAAGGAAAATGCCAAGCCACAAAGCGGTTTCAACCAGTTATACGCGTGTGCAGTCTACTTCCGTCGCAGATGTTCGTCCAATCGGGGCATTATTTCCACGAAATTGCAGGGTCGGTGACGATAATCGAACTGTTTTTCCAAAATCCCGTCCCACGCGTCTTTGCAGGCCCCGGGGCTGCCAGGTAACGCAAACAGATAAGTGCCCTGAGCCACGCCGCCTGTCGCGCGCGATTGCACGGCCGATGTACCGATCTTTTCCATGGATACAATGGTGAAAACAGTGCTGAACGCCTCGATTTCCTTTTCATAGACGTCCCGATGCGCCTCAACCGTCACGTCACGGCCGGTCAGCCCTGTGCCGCCAGTCGAAATCACAACGTCGATTTCAGGATCACCGACCCACAGCCGCAGCTGCGCCGCGATTTCGGCGCGCTCATCCCGGATGATCTTGCGATCCGCCACCAAATGGCCCGCGCGTTCGATCCGGTCGACCAGTGTTTGGCCAGAACGATCTTCGTCCAGCGAGCGTGTGTCCGAGACCGTCAGAACGGCGATCCGGACCGGGATGAATTCAATGCTCTCGTCAATGCGCGACATATGGCGTCAGGCCCTTTCCATTATGGCAAGCCGGACGGCGAGGGCTGTGAAGATACCCCCGGTTGTCCAGCCCATGATACGTGAGGCGCGCGGGTTTGAGATCAGAACCCTCCCTGCCCCACCAGCAAAAATGCCAACCATCCCATTCACCACGAAACCGCCCAGCGCGATGATTACGCCGAATATCAGAAATTGCGGCAGGATCGGGCCGTTGGCGGGGTTCACGAATTGCGGGATAAATGCCAGCACAAAAAGGATGACCTTGGGGTTGGTCAGGTTCACCACCATTCCGTCGCGAAACGCGTAACGTGTCGGTTTTGCAGGTGTTTCGGCGGTCATCGCCCCGTGCCGGATCACGCCCCACGCAAGGTACAGCAGATACGCCACACCCACCCAACGGATCACATCGAACAGCCACGGCATACTGGAGACCACGGCTCCCAGCCCGAGCCCGGCCAACAGCACATGCACCATCAGGCCAATAGAGATCCCGGCGCTGGCCACCAAAGCCGGTTTGGCACCAGACCGCAGCCCCTGACCCAAACAGAACATCATATCCGCGCCCGGGGTAAAGTTCAGCGCCAGAGCAGCCGGAACGAACGCCAGCAGGGTGACCGTCTCGATCATATGGAGACCTCGAACCAGTTTACCGTTGGCCCCAGATTGGCGACCTGAGTACGGCCCAAAGTCCCGCGATAGCCCCAACTGTCGTGGATATGTCCGCAAAACGCGTATTGTGGCTGCAGGCGTTCCACCGCATCCCGCACAGCAACTGACCCCACCGCATCACCCATGGATGTAACATCGCCATACCCTTTTGGCGGAGAATGCGAAATGAGGATATCCGCAGCTTCGCAACGCTCCAGCAGCTCAGCGGCTTCGGCCTCGGTCAAATCACATGACCAGTCACCAAAAGGTGTAACGGGTACGCCATACCCCAGACCGAACAGCCGCAGACCATCCAGCGTCATACCGGTGCCGTGCAGTACATGGCCGCCCTCGGGTGCAGCCTCGGTCAGGTCCTGCACACTTTCTGCATTGCCGGGCACGATGACGAAAGGCGCTGTGATGCCAGATAGCATCGCCATCGCTTGATCCAGCCCCTGCCGCATATTGCAGAAATCGCCAGCCCCGATCACAAGATCGGCCTCTGCGCTTGCCGCGACGATCTCAGCCGCGCGCGAGCGGGCCATGTGCAGGTCCGAAAAAGCCATGACGCGCATCACTTGCCCTCCAACCAGGCTTGTAACTCCAGAAGATCCGCCCAGGCGTGGCGCTTCATCTGTGGTTGGCGCAGCAAGTAGGCGGGGTGGAACATCGGGATGGCCGGCAAGCCCAGCGCCTGTTCCCATTGTCCGCGCAGCCGTGTGATGCCACGTTTGCCCAAAACCGCCTGACAGCTGATATTGCCCATGATCACCAGAACTTCGGGTTTGGCCAATGCGACATGCCGTTCGAGGAAGGGTTTCATCATCCCGATCTCTTCCGGCTTGGGGTCTCGGTTCTGCGGCGGCCGCCACGGCAGGACATTGGTGATATAGACGTTCTGTTTACGATCCAGATCAATCGCTGCCAGCATCCGGTCCAGCAATTGCCCCGCGCGTCCGACAAATGGCTTGCCCTCGCGGTCTTCTTCGCGGCCCGGTGCTTCGCCGATGATCATGACCCGCGCGCCGGGTGTCCCATCGGCAAAGACCAGTTGCCGCGCGCCGCGCTTCAGCTCGCAAAGCTCGAACCCGTCCATTGCCGCGCGCAGCTGATCAAGCGACCCGGAGCTTTGCGCCACCGCCTTCGCAACTGCAACCGGGTCCACGTGCTTGGGCTTTTCCGGTGCGGCTTGGGATATAGTGGCTTTTTTGACCTTGGGCGTTGTATCAGGCAGCGCGTACCGGTCCACCGGTGTATCACCGATCGCGTCCGTCGCGCCCAGTTCTATCTGCCAATCCAGCAGCGCCCGCGCAGTGTGATAGTCCATAACCGATTCCATAACCCTCAATCTAACCAGCTTTTGTCCGAGGGAAAGCGAATAGGCCTTGATCGGGCCGTTCATCGCACCGACCATCAAGACATTCATGATTGTGCTGTTTCGATTCCTTTTTGTTTTCTTGCTGCTGGGCATGCTCGGCGGCCCAGCTTTTGCGCAGCTCTTTGACCGGGACGGCCAATGCAGGCCCGGGCAATTCAAATGCGGTTTTCGCTGCTGTTCAGGCGCGCAGAGATGCAGCTTTGACGGCCACTGTATACCGTTGGGCGGAACCTATTGCGGCGGTGGGCGAACCTGCGGCCCGTTTGAACGCTGCGTCGCGGGCGGCACACGGTGCGCGCCAGCCGGGCCAAACAAATGCACGTCGCGCGTGGATTGCCCGGGAGATACGTTTTGCAATGCACGTGGCGAGTGTGAACCCACAACACCCGGAGTTGACCCGAACGCAACGACCGACGGTCTTCGCAAAGTGTGCGACGATGGTCTGGTCTGTGGCGATGGGTCTTCGTGCTTGCAGGGTGGCGGATGCTCGCGCCCCGGATGGTTCGTGTGCGAAGAAACGGGCTCGCAATGCCGCCCGGGGTTTAAGTGTTCGCAACATCAGGGATGTGTACCGGTCAACGCTATCGACTGCGGCTATGCCAAATGGTGCAAACCCGGCGAGCAATGCCTGCCCGATGGCGGATGCGAGAAACTGCCGGAAGGAGCCGAACCGTAGGTTGCCTCGGCCTCTGCAGCTTCTTATAAGCGGTTCGATTGTCAGACAGGAGCCCGCCCATGCGTTTCGCCCATCGTCACCTTCTTGGCATTGAGCACCTGTCGCAATCCGATATTACCGCCATTCTGGATCTGGCTGAAACATATGTCGACCTGAACCGGCAATCGACAAAACGATCTGATGTGCTATCGGGGCTGACACAGATCAACATGTTCTTCGAAAACTCGACCCGCACGCAGGCCAGTTTCGAACTGGCGGGCAAGCGGTTGGGCGCAGATGTGATGAATATGGCGATGCAGGCCAGCTCGATCAAAAAAGGCGAGACGCTGATCGACACCGCCATGACACTGAACGCGATGCATCCCGATCTGCTGGTGGTGCGCCATCCGCATTCCGGTGCCGTCGATCTGCTGGCGCAGAAAGTGAACTGTGCGGTTCTGAACGCGGGCGACGGGCGGCACGAACACCCGACGCAAGCGCTGCTGGACGCGCTGACCATTCGTCGTGCCAAGGGTCGTCTTCACCGTCTGAACATCGCCATTTGCGGCGATGTTGCACATTCCCGCGTGGCACGCTCGAACCTCATTCTGCTGGGCAAGATGGAAAACCGCATTCGCCTGATTGGCCCGCCAACGCTAGTCCCCGGCCATTTCGCCAATTTCGGTGCCGAGGTTTATGACGACATGAATGAAGGTCTTAAAGACGTCGATGTGGTCATGATGCTGCGCCTTCAAAAAGAGCGTATGGATGGCGGCTTTATCCCTTCGGAACGCGAGTACTACCATCGCTATGGTTTGGACGCCGCCAAGCTGGCGCTGGCGAAGCCCGACGCCATCGTCATGCATCCCGGTCCGATGAACCGCGGGGTTGAGATTGATGGCACGCTGGCCGACGACATCAATCGATCCGTTATTCAAGACCAGGTCGAGATGGGTGTCGCCGTCCGCATGGCCGCGATGGAACTGCTGGCCCGCAACCTGCGTGAGGCGGCATGAACAAGCTGACCATTGCCCCCCATGAACGCGGTGTGATCCGCGTTTTCTCTTTGGATATGCGCCCTGAAGAGGCGAAGTTCCTGCGCGAACCCGGCGCGGCCGATCAGGTCTTAGGCGTTGAGGGGCTGGATTCAGGTCAGATCGACGTTTTTCCCGTATCGGACCTCGAAGACCTTGGGCTTTTTGGCTATCTGAACGACGGCTGCGGTGTGGTTGCCGATCAGCTGGATCATGAAGGGCTTGAGGCAATTGAAGGCTGGGTGATGGTGGTTCGAAGCGCTGCGTTCGGCGGGCGTGCGGCCACTCTGACCCCGGACAACCGCTTGCGCCTGATCGGGTTCTACACCGAAGAAGCGACCAACTGGACCGGTGATCCGATTGAAACAGAAAGCGCCAAGCCGTTTTCTGCCCCTCAAACCGCGCCGAAATACGACAAACCCCGCCGCGTCGGCTCAGCCATTGTTGCGCTGGTAGTTCTGTTGGCAGTCGGAGGTGCCCTATGGCTGATCCTGTGATCTTTGCCCCCGACAAGGGTGCCTATATCCGCACGAACACGTGGTTGGCCGCTGTCGCCATGGCGGGCGCGATGATTGTGCTTTGGCTGATCGGCAACCCCTATCCCTGGACCGGCGCGCCCGCGGGCCTTGCGGCCATCGGCCTGCGCGCGTGGTATCTGGCATCCGAAGAGCTGGTCGCCACGTGGGAGATGACCGACACCGCCCTCACCGGCCCTGGCCCGCGCAAAGTGGCGCTGACCCAGATTGAGGCCGTCAACACCATGGGAAGCTTTGTCCAGATCGTCACAAAAAGCGGCGACAAACATCTGATCAAGTATCAGGCCAATCCCGCCGCTACCAAAGCCTCCATCGAAAGGGCCATGGCATGACCAACCTGATCTTTACCAACGCGCGCCTGATCGACCCAGAAACCGGCACGGACAGCCCCGGTTGGCTGCAGGTGACTAATGGCCGGATCACCGCGCGTGGTGAAGGCAATTCCCCGACCACCGAGGCCAAGGCCATTGATTGCGGTGGGAAATGCCTTGCACCCGGAATCGTCGATATCGGCGTCAAAGTGTGTGAGCCCGGTGAGAGGCACAAGGAAAGCTATAAAACCGCAGGTCTTGCAGCGGCTGCCGGGGGTGTGACCACGATCGTCACCCGCCCCGATACCACTCCGTCTATCGACACCCCTGAAAGCCTGGAATTTGTCACGCGACGCGCACAGTCGGACTCGCCGGTCAACGTGCTGCCGATGGCGGCGTTGACCAAGGGCCGTGAAGGGCGCGAGATGACCGAGATCGGCTTTCTGCAAGATGCCGGTGCGGTTGCCTTTACCGATTGCGACCACGTGGTCACCAATACCAAAGTGTTTTCCCGCGCGCTGACCTATGCGCGATCCTGCGGTGCGCTGGTCATCGCCCATCCGCAGGAGCCAACGCTCAGCAGCGGCGCTGCCGCAACCAGCGGCAAATTCGCAACCCTGCGCGGTTTGCCAGCTGTTTCGCCCATGGCCGAGCGTATGGGCCTGGATCGAGACATCGCCTTGCTTGAGATGACAGGCGCCAAGTACCACACCGATCAGATCACCACCGCCCGCGCCCTGCCCGCGCTGGAGCGCGCCAAGCGCAACGGGCTGGACATCACTGCCGGGACTTCAGTTCACCACCTTACCCTGAATGAGCTGGACGTGGCCGACTATCGCACCTTCTTCAAGGTCAAGCCGCCGCTGCGGTCCGAAGACGACCGGCTCGCCGTGATTGAGGCTGTGCGGTCCGGCCTGATCGACACGATCAGCTCAATGCACACACCACAGGACGAAGAGAGCAAACGCCTACCGTTTGAAGAGGCTGCCTCGGGCGCGGTGGCGCTTGAAACGTTACTGCCCGCAGTGCTGCGGCTCTACCATGCGGGGTACCTAGACCTACCCACCCTGTTCCGGGCCATGGCCTTGAATCCAGCGAAGCGGTTGGGTCTGGAGAGCGGTCGGTTGTCACTAGGCGCACCTGCCGATCTGGTACTGTTCGACCCGGACGTGCCGTTTATACTGGACCGTTTCTCGCTAAAATCGAAATCGCAGAACACACCGTTTGACGGCCAAAGGATGCAGGGTAAGGTCACCGCAACCTATGTCGCTGGGCAAGAAGTGTACCGGAGATCCTGATGCCGTCAATTGACAGTTCGATGACCCAGTTGCTCCTCTGGGCAATACTCGGCTATCTGATGGGTTCAATCCCGTTTGGCATGATTATCGCACGGGTCATGGGGCTGGGTAACTTGCGCAGCATCGGATCGGGCAATATCGGTGCAACCAACGTATTACGCACCGGGAACAAACCCGCCGCTGCGATGACATTGCTTTTCGATGCCGCCAAAGGCGCAATCGCCGTCTTGCTGGCCCGTGCGCTGGCCCAGGAGGACGCCGCGCAGATCGCGGCACTGGCCGCGTTTCTGGGTCATTGTTTTCCGGTTTGGTTGGGGTTCAAGGGCGGCAAGGGCGTGGCAACCTTTCTTGGCCTTTGGCTCGCACTCGACTGGCGTGTTGGGGTGGCCTGCTGCCTGACGTGGCTGGTTGCGGCTGCAATATGGCGGATTTCCTCGCTGGGTGCGTTGGTGGCCGCTGCGATGTCAGCTGTATGGGTCCTGTCCCTGACGGATGGCTCAGCCCTTGCATTGAGTATCGTGCTGACCGTTCTTGTGTTTTGGCGTCACCGGGCCAACCTTATGCGGATCAAGGCCGGCACTGAACCAAAGATCGGTCAATCTTGAACGCCCCTGATACCTTTCTGAGTGCCTTTTTCGCGATTCCCGCGGGGTCGTCTACCGGCCAAAGCAATGGTAAGCGCTATGTCATAAGCCGTTCGGAACTGGCCGGGGGCAAATCCCAAAAGCTGGTCGCTCATGAGCTTGGCGGCAACGATTACATCAGCCTGAACCTCTACTTGACTCGCAACAGCGGTGCCCTGTTGCGCCCCTGCGAGATGCCCGCAGAAAAAGTGGTCAAATTTGTGCTGGGCTTCAGACCCGATCGGCAAGCTGATTCTGTGCATATTTGAACAGTTCAATCTTTGTTACCACACAATCACAATTGATTGCTTTGAACGTGAAGGGATCACTGCCCAAGTAGGCTGCGTGCCGGGCAATTGCTGACCGCACATGAAAAAAAATCCAAAGGGGCACCAGCCGCAATTCCGGCGGCAAAGGGTGCCTAAGTTCACGAAAGGTGAAACAAATGAACAAGTTCAAATCCATCCTGGGCGGGGTTGCCTTGTCCGTCGCAATCGCAAGCTCGGCCATGGCTGCAGGCGTTGAACTGAACGCAAGCTCGACCGGTCTTGCAATGCAGGGCTATGACCCGGTTGCCTATTTCACCGAAGGCGCACCGACCAAAGGTGACTACCGCATCTCCGCACTGCACAACGACGCTCTGTACCGTTTTGCAACCGAAGAAAACAAAGCGGCGTTCGAAGCCAACCCGGAAGCTTACCTGCCTGCATACGGCGGTTACTGCGCATTCGGCGCGGCCATGGGCTTCAAGTTCGACGGTGACCCGACATACTGGAAAATCGTTGACAACAAACTGTACCTGAACCTGTCCAAGGACATTCAGGAACGTTGGGAAGGCGACGTCCCGGGCTTCATCGAAAAAGCCAGCGCAAACTGGGAAACCATTGCTGACAAAGATCCGGCTGAACTGCAGCAGTAAATCAGCTGAGTTTGAAAAGCATTGGGCGGCGAGTCACCTCGCCGCCTTTTCTTTTTCGGTACACAACACGGCCCGGCGCATTGAGCAAAATCCAACTTGATTCGGAAAACGTGCACTTGTACCGATTGATCGAATAGCTTCAATCGCGCTAATCCCGAAATGCCTTGCGGCAGGTTCGATTCTTGGTTTCCATTTGCCATCCCAACGCATTTGACACTCCATCAGCTGAGCGTGCGCATAAGTTTTTATTGTACACGACAAAAATGTATCCGACCGTTCCGGACATACCCGTGGCAACAATTTGCTTACTCAGCCAAACGGCCAGTGAAAGGCAACGTTTTCACCCAACTCTGTTTGAAACCATAACCATGCAATCTTACATTCTCTAAACGTGTTCATGACGCACTCCACAGACCACCCATTTTCAGGTCAAGGCTGTGCTTTTAGAAACCGGACCGCTGCCTGGACTGCTATTTCGATCCAAGATCGGGTGTCAGGCACGAACACATAATAACCAACGTCACTCTCCGAAATGAATTTGTCAGAACGAAAGGTTACGACATGGCAGGTAAAGTTTTATTCGCTTCCGCGTGGCAACCGTGTTTGCTGGGTCGGCGATGGCGTAGGCCTCGGGCGACTGGACGGGGTTTTACGGCGGCGCACAAATTGGTTACGCTGATATTGATACCAATATATCCGACGTAGACGGTGGCGGTTTTATCGATGGTATCATTCTGGGTTATGATGTCGATCTGGGTGACTGGGTCGTCGGTGGTGGGTTCGACTATGACTGGACCAGTATCGAACTGACGCCGGGCGTCGAGGTCGAGGACGTCTGGCGCATTAAAGCCCGCGCCGGTTACAACGTGATTCCGCAAGGTCTTTTGTATGGTATCGGCGGTTACGCCAGGGCCGGAACCGACAACCTTGGCAGCGATGACGGCTGGTTCTTCGGCGCAGGTTACGAACAGATTATCGCCCCGAATATCAGTGTCGGCGGTGAAATCCTTTATCACGAGTTCAACGACTTTGACTCAACAGGGGTCGACGTGGATGCGACCACGGTTCAAATCCGCGCCTCCTATCGGTTCTGATCGGAAAAGCGGTTGAAAACCGGCCCGGCGCCGACAGGCCGGGTCTTTTCTCAAAGCTCAAGAACCGTGCTACCGGTGGTTTGGCGCGCCTCAAGCGCGCGGTGGGCGTCGGCCACTTGTTCCAGCGGAAAGCGCTGGTCGATGTGGATTTTCACCTCTCCACCCTCGACCTTGCCGAATAGCCGCCGCGCCATCGCCTGACAGACAACGTGATCGGCGATATGCGAAAAAAGAGTCGGGCGCGTGATCTTGAGCGACCCTTTCTTGGCCAATATTCCCAGATCGATCAGCGGCACCGGTCCCGAGGCATTGCCAAACGATATCATCATCCCAAGGGGCTTGAGGCAGTCCAGTGACCCGCTGAAGGTATCCGCCCCGATTGAATCCATCACCACGTCCACGCCTTTGCCCCCGGTAAGTTCGGCCACTCGTTCAGCAAAGTTTTCGGTCTGGTAATTGATACAGTGGGCTGCGCCATTGAATTGCGCCAGACTGCATTTTTCATCGGTTCCGGCGGTGCCTATAAGAGTGATACCTTCGGATTTGGCCCATTGGCAGGCGATCAGCCCCACGCCACCAGCCGCTGCGTGAAACAGGACGGTGTCACCGCGTTTTAATGGCGTGGTGCGGTGAAACAGGTATTCGACCGTCATCCCCTTGAGCATCATCGCCGCCGCTGCGTCAAATCCAATCTCGTCGGGTAAAGGGCACACCTGCGCAGCAGGCATCACCCGTGCCTCGCAATAGGCACCGGGAGGGGCCGCTGCATATGCCGCCCGCTGGCCGGGTTCCAGGTGAGTCACGCCTTCGCCCACGGCCTCGATCACGCCTGCGGCTTCCATGCCCAAGGCATGCGGCAGATCCAGCGGATAAAGTCCGGAGCGCTGATAGACATCAATAAAGTTCAACCCGCAAGCATGGTGACGGATACGAACTTCTCCGGGACCGGGATCGCCCAGCGGCCGGTCTTCGATCCTTAATACTTCCGGGCCGCCGTGTTCGTGAATGACGACGGTTCTTGCCGTTTGATGCATGCTGACCTCCTGTTGCCTGCGACCAAGCTAACACGCCTGAGAATCAGGGCAATCGGCTCTGTTTCGCATCAAGCAACCAAAAGGCGAAAAAATGTGGTATAATGACCATCGGGCGTTGCCGGCTGGTCCGGCCAAGGGCAACCCGTGCCGGATTCACTCTGCTGCGCTGATACGCTACGGGAGGGGATATCGATGGCGAAAACGATTGGAAACCCGATCAGCTGGGCCGCCAAGAACATCGGCGCGACCAGCGATCACATTGCGGAAAGCGTGAACCGCATCGGCAGCGCGGATACGCGGCAAATGCCGGTGGTGCAAACGCTGACAATGCAAGACCTGAAGGATTGCCTGCGGGCAGGATACAACGATTTTCTGGAAACGCGGGCAGATGCCATTTTCATCGTACTGATCTACCCGATTGCAGGGCTGCTCATGTTTGGCTTTGGGTTGAACAAGAACATGGTGCCATTGCTTGCACCGCTGATCATGGGCTTTGCATTGATTGGCCCCATTGCGGCGGTGGGATTGTATGAAATCAGCCGCAAACGAGAACAAGGGGGCGATGTGCATTGGCTGGACGCCTTCGGTGTCTTCCGCTCACCCTCATTCGGTGCAATTCTGCTATTGGGCTTTTATCTGGTCATCTGGCTGTTGGTCTGGCTCATGGTTGCGCAGAGCATCTATGTCCACACGCTAGGCCCAGATTTGCCAATATCCTTCAGCGCATTCGTGGCGCAAGTATTCACCACCGGTGCGGGTTGGACGATGATCATCTTTGGCAACGCGGTAGGGTTTCTGTTTGCCCTGGTCGCGCTGGCGATCAGTGTCGTCAGCTTTCCGCTTTTGCTGGATCGTAAAGTCGGGCTTCCGGTGGCGGTTGTGACCTCGGTCCGTGTCCTTCGACATAACCCAAGGGTCATTCTGGCCTGGGGTCTCGTCGTTGCTGTCATGTTAATTGCCGGTGCCATTCCGATGCTGCTTGGGCTGATCGTGGTCATGCCGGTACTTGGCCATGCAACCTGGCACCTGTACCGCCGCGCTGTGACTTGAGGAAATTGCGCGGTACCAGCCCGCGCACTCTGTCAACCTGAGACTTTTAAAACGATCTTTCCAATATGATCTGAACTCTCCATTCGCGCATGGGCGGCCGAGGCATCTCCCAGATCAAATTCGCTGTCCATGACGGGGGCGACCTTCCCTGCCTCCAGCAACGGCCAGACCGCCTCGTGTAAGTCCCGAGTGATTTTTGCCTTGGCCAAATCACTTTGCGGACGCAGGGTGCTGCCGGTCAGGGTCAGGCGCTTGACCATCATCATCGCAAAGTTCAACTCGACGTTTGAACCTTGCAGAAAGGCAATCTGAACAAGCCGACCGTCTTCGGCCAGAGTTTTTACGTTGCGCGGGATATAGTCACCGCCCACCATATCAAGGATCAGGTTTGCACCCCCTTCAGCCCGCATAACCGCGACGAAATCCTCATCCCGGTAATTGATTGCGCGCTCGGCACCAAGTTTTAAGCAGGCCTCGCATTTCTCATCCGACCCGGCAGTGGTGAAAACGCGGGCGCCAAAGGCATGGGCCAGTTGAATTGCCGTGGTGCCAATCCCGCTTGAGCCGCCGTGGACCAGAAACCGCTCACCAGCCTTGAGCCCACCGCGGGTAAAGACGTTGGACCAGACGGTGAAGAATGTCTCGGGCAGGCACGCGGCCTCTTTCATGCCCATCCCCGCCGGCACCGGCAGACAATGTGCGGCAGGCGTGGCCACGTATTCGGCGTAGCCGCCGCCCGGCAACAACGCACAAACCTGATCACCCAAAAAAAGCCCTTCAACGCCGGAACCTACTGCGACCACTTCTCCCGAAGCCTCAAGCCCGGGCAGATCGCTCGCCCCCGGCGGCGGATCATAAGCTCCTGCGCGCTGCAACGCATCCGGGCGGTTCACGCCGGCATAAGCGATCTTGAGGATCACCTGACCGTTTTTTGGCTCGGGTATTGGACGGTCTGTCACCTGCAGAACCTCCGGTCCTCCGGGCTTGGTGATCTCAACAGCGCGCATTGTCTGGGTCATTGGCAAATCTCCTTTGCCCAATGCCTATCAGGGTAGTGACAGAAGGCCCAGACAGTTACTTTCTCGTGTTCAAAACTCCGGGCAGATCAGCCCTCATCCTGATTGGCGGCTTTACCTGACTGGCAAACCAGTTCGGCACCGCAAGGAGGGGTTTGAGCAGCGGATTGCCGTTTACCTGCGCCTTGAGCTTTTCGATCTGCATCACATTGTCGATGCGACGGTCCAGAAACTCCCACGTCTTTTGATGATCCGGAGAATCATCGCCCAGCCAAAACAGTAGGGTCGAAGAATAGACCCCCGACAGGGTTGCTCGTTTGGTGTACCAGTTCACATCATCCGACGTATCGCCCAGCGTGTCCCAGATCAGGTCACAGGTCTGCCAAAGCGCCTTCGCTCCATCGGCCGCATGGCTTGGCAGAGAAAAAAGCGTCATCCCGCGACGAACCAGCTCTTTGTCGGGAACAGCCTCAAGCCGAAAGCGTACGGCTGCGGCCACGCGGTCACGGAATTTCAGTTCCCTCAGATCGGTGGTATTGAGTCGTTCCACCATCGCGGCATCGCCACGGGCATGAAAGGCCAGTGCCAGATCAACCGCACCACGGGGACAAATTGCCCGCGTCAGACCCTGATCCAGATCACAATCGACTACCGCGGCGCGAAAGCTGTTTTCGGACCAGCCATCAAAGGGGACGTGCATCAAGATCGCGTCCAAAAGCTGTTGCTTGGCATCTTCGTAGGTGACAGTCATGGGGTTCTCCGGTTCTCGGGGCCAGTACTAGACAAGATAGGCCAGCTTTGCTATACGGCCAACTCCTGCAATTTCCTTGCAACTCTATCTAGAAAGGTGGTGACAACCACATGCAGGTTAGTGTTCGCGACAATAACGTCGATCAGGCGCTTCGTGCCCTGAAGAAAAAGCTGCAGCGCGAAGGCGTGTTCCGTGAAATGAAGCTGAAGCAACATTTCGAGAAACCGTCCGAGAAAAAAGCGCGCGAGAAAGCTGAAGCGATCCGCCGTGCCCGTAAACTGGCACGCAAGAAAGCCCAGCGCGAAGGTCTGCTCTAAGACCCGTCTCGTCCAGCTTTGGATGACACTATTTGACGACCCCCGAGGCCCTGCCCGGGGGTTTGTCGTTTTAGACACCGGTTGTAGCCCGCTGAATCGCCCACGGGCAAACCGGCTGAATCCGGAAGGTCGGTTTGGTGACCCTGCCGATGATCGCAAGACCTGGACGCCTATCATCGGCACCCGTAAACATACCGGCCCAACCCGTGGCGCAATCGAAATTCCTTCAAGCCTTATGCAGCTCGACCTCGGCCTTTTGATGGATTTTGCCGGACAGCCTCTTAGGCCCGCAGGGTGCCGCAATGGCGTCCCTCAAACGCGTTGACACTGCGCATGCGCAGTTTTTTGCACACAAAGGCAAATAGGGCGGTAGCAATTCGCCGACGAGGCCAGCGGCCCAGATTGCGTCTGTATCCCGCCAAATTCTCGCCATTAATGTCGCCGCAAAATAACGCAATTCTTTGGAGGCAGAATCATGTCAACCGCAAGCGAACTAGAAAGGCAGATGCTCGCATTGATCAATGCAGAGCGCGCGCAGGCCGGACTTCCCCCTGTCCGGCTTGAATTGAATTTGAATGAGGCCGCGGAAGACCACAGTCAATGGATGCTGAACACCGATACGTTCAGTCATACCGGCCAGGGCGGCTCCAGCCCGTCGCAGCGCATGGATGCGGCCGGGTTTGACTTTTCCGGCAGTTGGCGCGCGACCGAAAACATCGCGTGGCAAAGCGTCCGGGGGGCACCCGGACTATCGGACGACGTTGAAAACCTGCACAACAGCCTGATGAACAGCCCGGGCCACAGGGCGAACATCCTTGATCCGAATGTCACCGTGGTCGGTATTGGCATCGAGGTTGGCAAGTTCGAAGGTTGGGACGCGATCATCGTGACCCAGAATTTCGCCCGCACCTCGGGGCAGCTTGATCTGGATACTGGTGGCTCGGGTGGAAGTACCCCTGCACCGACCCCAACCGAACCGGGCCAAGAGGCCGTGGACGCTGGCACCATCGGCGATGCGTCGGATGACTGGTTTATCCTGAAATCAGGTCAGGCCGGCACCTTGGAAGGTCGCGATGGCGATGACATTCTGGGCGGAGGAAATGGCCGTGACACCCTGATTGGTGGGCTCGGCGATGACACTCTCAGCGGTTATGGCGGCAATGACACCCTACTTGGCGGCCAGGGCGTCGACCTGTTGAAGGGTGCCACGGGCAATGACTGGCTGCAATCAGGCATGGGCGCCGACCGGTTGCAAGGCGGTGCTGGCGATGACGTGTTGCGGGGCGGACGCGGCCGCGACACACTGATCGGCGGCGATGACGACGACACCCTGATCGGGGCGCGCGGCATCGACACCATGACCGGCGGTTCCGGTTCGGATACGTTTGTGTTCACCATCGGGCCGGACACCGTGACGGATTTCACCGATGAGGATTACATCGACTTAAGCCTGAATGCCGCCATCACCGGGTACAGCGATTTGATGAACAACCACATTTCAGAATCGCGCGGAGATGTGATTATCGACGACGGCGCAGGAAACTCTCTAACTCTGGAAGATACACGAGTTGCAGACCTGACGATGGATCATTTTCTGTTCTGAATTTGCTGGCGATTTGACACAAAACACCCCCGATTCCGGGGGGTGTTTTTTTGATCAATAGATTTTGGGCACGTGCAGTTCATCCGGTAGAACGCGACGCTCGTAATCAGGGTTGTACTTACGATCCGGTAAATTGACTTTTTCCTGCGGCACATCCGTGTATGGAATCTTGGTCAACAGATGCTCGATACAATTCAGACGTTCGCGCTTTTTATCATTGCCTTCAACGATGTACCAAGGCGCCTCTGGGATGTTAGTGCGGAAGAACATATCTTCCTTGGCCTTTGTATAAGCCTCCCAACGGATGCGCGATTCCAGATCCATCGGGGAGAGTTTCCACTGTTTCATCGGATCATGAATGCGCATGAGAAAGCGCAGTTGCTGCTCCTCGTCTGTGATCGAGAACCAATATTTCAGCAAGATGATCCCTGACCGAACCAGCATCCGCTCGAATTCGGGAACGTCCTGAAAGAACTGTTCAACCTGGTCGTCAGAGGCAAAACCCATTACGCGTTCCACCCCGGCGCGGTTGTACCAAGACCGATCAAACAGAACAATCTCCCCGGCTGCGGGCAGATGCGGAACGTAACGTTGAAAGTACCACTGGCTCTGTTCTCGACGGCTGGGCGCGGGCAGGGCGACAACGCGCGCAACACGCGGGTTCAGGCGCTGGGTGATACGCTTGATCACACCACCTTTGCCAGCACTGTCGCGGCCTTCGAACAGGATACAAACCTTGGCCCCGGTATGCTGCACCCAATCCTGAACTTTGATCAGTTCGGCCTGCAATCGCAGCAGATTGCGGAAATAGACCTTGCGGTCCAGCATGTCCGGGTGCTGATCCCTGTAGATCTTGCGGATTTCCATCGAGAGCATGGGTTCGCTGAATTCGATCTCAAAATCTTCGTCCAGCGTGTCTTCCAACTCGGCTTCCAGCCAGTCTTTGGGGCCATCATTGCGTTCGTAAACCAAGATCTTTTCCTTATCGTCTATCGGGTCAGAACCGTACACCACGCGCGTAACTGCCTGATGTCATCAGAAGACTTGATGAAAGCCTCTCCCAAGCGAAACCGCAGTGGTTGCGGGGTCAAGGTGATGCAAAACGGAAATTAGTCTTTTAGTAAACTTGAGCCGACACGCCAAGGGATGCAAGCGTTAGAATTGACGCATTGCCAGCGGGTTGGCATCAGTGCGCCCTGGACCCAGCCAAAAAACACAGGCAGACCACGGCAATGGCCCTTGTTGAAGTTGGGAACGAGCCGGGCCTGATTTTTTGCGGCTAGCCCTCATACACTTCGGGTTGACGCTTTCATCTGTTGCCTTTCTTACCATTTCGGCCCGAGATTGACCTTACACAGGAAGGGCCGTGGTCTTGAAAACAGTCCGCAAGGCAAACGAGCTTTGCATCTGGGCCACCCCCGGTAGCCGCGACAGGTATTGCCGGTGTATACGTGCAAAATCCTCGGTGTTTTCCGCGACAACCTTCAAAATATAATCAGCCGTTCCCGCCATAAGATGGCATTCAAGCACATCTGGTATTCGGGCGACTGCCTTTTCGAACGCGTCCAAAAGTTCCTCGGCCTGCCCTTGTAGCGTAATCTCGACAAATACCGTTGTCGGGACGTTCATCTTGCGTGCGTCCAGCAGCGCGACGTAGTTCCGGATGTAGCCGTCAGCCTCCAGCCGTTGAACCCGCCGATGGCACGCTGAGGGCGACAAGTTTACCTGCTCGGACAGTTCGGCATTCGACATGCGACCATCCCGCTGAAGTGCTGCGAGAATCTTTTTATCTGTCGCATCCAGTATCATCGACGCAAGTCCTTTGCAGGTTTTCGTTAGATTAGCGGAGTTTTTCCTGAAAAAAAGCCTGCAAGCGGGCAAAGTTTCACAGAAATTGCACCCGAAATTACCCAATATCCGCTCAAATTGTGAAGGGAGGAGCGCAATGAAAATCGGTTGCCCCAAGGAAATCAAACCCCAGGAATTCCGCGTTGGAATGACTCCGAACGCCGCGCAAGAGGCCGTTGCGCGCGGCCACCAGGTTCTGATCGAGACAAATGCCGGGATCGGTGCCGGATTTGACAATGACGCCTATGTCGCCGCCGGTGCGCGAATTGTCGGCACGGCTGAAGAAGTGTTTGCCACCGCGGACATGATCGTAAAGGTCAAGGAACCACAAGCCGTTGAGCGCAAGATGCTCCGCGAAGGTCAGCTTTTGTTCACCTATCTGCATCTGGCGCCAGACCCGGATCAGACGCATGATCTGCTGGAATCGGGCTGCACGGCCATCGCCTATGAAACTGTGACGGATGCAAGCGGCGGTCTGCCCCTGCTTGCACCAATGTCCGAGGTCGCAGGTCGGCTGGCTCCTCAGGTCGGATCGTGGACTCTGCAAAAAGCCAATGGCGGTCGTGGCGTTCTGATGGGTGGAGTGCCCGGTGTCGGCCCGGCAAAAGTTGTGGTGATCGGGGGTGGCGTGGTTGGCACCCATGCGGCGCGAGTTGCCGCTGGCATGGGTGCGGATGTTACCGTGCTTGACCGTTCACTGCCACGCCTGCGCTATCTTGACGATGTGTTCGGGCGTCAGTTCAAAAACCGGTATTCGACCGCTGGTGCGACGTCCGAATTGATCGAGGATGCCGACATGGTCATCGGTGCGGTTTTGATCCCAGGCGCGGCCGCCCCCAAACTGATCAGCCGCGCGCAATTGTCGACAATGAAACCCGGCGCGGTTCTGGTGGATGTTGCCATCGACCAGGGCGGATGTTTTGAGACGTCGAAAGCCACTACGCATGCCGACCCGATCTATAACGTAGACGGCATCATGCACTACTGCGTGGCCAACATGCCGGGCGCGGTTGCGCGCACCTCGACCATCGCACTGGGGAACGCGACGATGCCGTTCATGCTGGCGCTGGCTGACAAAGGGTGGAAACAGGCGTGTCAGGATGACGCGCATTTGCTGGCCGGTCTGAACGTGCATGCCGGGCAGCTGACTTATTACGCCGTTGGTAAGGCATTGGGCATCGACGTCGTCTCACCCAACGTGGTTATCAAATCCTGAAGCCCTCCCGCCTCTGAAAGCGCCCTTTGACAAGGGCGTTTACAGCGTTGGGCAAGGCGCCGCACCTGCAGTGCGGCGCGGTTGGCCCTTGATACAACCGTTCCACACACGACACCGCGCCACGCGGCCAGCGCTGCGCCGGGCCCAACCGGAGGAGGGCATTTCAATGCCCGCTCTACGGGCGGGAGCCTTTACGCCTCTTTGTGGATTTCCACTGAATGAGGGTACGGGATTGACACGCCCTTTGCATCGAACGCCTCTTTCACCGCTTTTGTAACTTCAAACTTCACGTCCCAGTAATCCGCCGCGGCGCACCACAGGCGAGCGGTCAAGTCGACCGAGCTGTCCCCAAGGTTGGTAACACGTACCCAAGGTTCGGGATCATCGTGAATACGCTGATCCGCTTTGGCAATGTCCAGAATGATCTTCATCGCCTCATCCGCGCTGTCGCCGTAATCAATACCAAACACCAGATCGACACGCCGTGTATCGTGTGCGGAGTAGTTGGTGATGACCGAGCCCCAGCTTTGCCCGTTAGGCACGATGATCTGCACATTATCCGGTGTCACCAGTTCAGTGGTGAACAGGTTCAAGTCTTTGACCGTTCCGGCCGTGCCGCCGATATCCACGTATTGACCCAGTTTGTAGGGACGGAACACCACCAGCATCACACCGGCTGCCAGATCGCTCAACGTGCCCTGCAATGCCAGTCCGATTGCCAGCGATGCGGCACCCAGAATGGCGACGATACTAGTCGCTTGGATACCAAATATTCCCAGAACAGCGACCAGAACCATCGCAAGGATGGCCCATTTGACCAAGCTGGCCATGAAATTGCCCAGCGTTGGGTCGATCTGCGGGGTCGCGTTGATCCGGCGACGCACCATGCCTCCGATCGCACCAGCCGCGATCCAACCCAGGATCAGAACGATCAGAGCCTTTACCGCATTCATGATCAGCGGGGCAAAGGCACCCACCTGTGTTACGACCTCATCCACGCGCATCTCCTTTCAGCAACAAGAAACCCGCGCCATTCACGCGGGAGTCACCGAATTGTGAGGTAAATTATCCCTTTGGTCTAGGGTCCTCTTGACCCTGTTTTCCCCGCTGTCCGACAAAACCATGCGATCACCGGACCTGCTGGCATTCAGGCCTTACAACTTGGCCCGCGACCACCTACGTACCGATGATCGCCAAACAGGAGCGCCGCAATGCTGGACAACACATCACATCCGATCATGAACCGCTGGCCTGCACAGTTTCCAGACCGCATTCAGCTTTATTCGTTCCCAACACCGAACGGTGTCAAAGTTTCGATCATGCTGGAAGAAACCGGCCTACAGTATGAGGCGCACAAGGTCACCCTGTCTGACTCGGATGTCAAAAGTACCGAGTTCCTGTCGCTAAACCCAAACAACAAGATTCCCGCGATCATCGACCCCAACGGCCCGGATGGTGAACCATTGGGTTTGTTCGAAAGCGGCGCGATCCTTTTGTATTTGGCAGAAAAAACGGGCAAGTTCATTGGACGGAATACGGGTGACAAGCACCGCATCACCCAATGGCTGATGTTCCAGATGGGCGGCGTTGGGCCGATGTTTGGACAGTTGGGCTATTTCCACAAATTCGCCGGCAGAGAAATCGAAGATCCCCGCCCTCGAGAACGCTACGTCAACGAAGCCAAACGGCTGTTAAACGTTTTGAACCAACAACTCGACGGGCAGGACTGGATCGCCGGCGACTATTCAATTGCTGACATCGCGATTGCACCCTGGCTGCGCGGGTTAGAGTATTACGGCACCAAAGAGGTCGTGGGCTGGGACAGCTACGCCAATGTGGTGGCCTATCTTGACCGGTTTTTGCAGCGGCCGGCCGTACAGAAGGGGTTGAAAACACCTGCGCGGGACTGATCAACAGTTCGTGCGCTGAAAAAGGGCTTGCGGCCGCGTCGGTTCGCAAGCCCTTTTGATTTTAGCCGGGCAGCTTGCCGGTCAGGACGTAACGCAGCACCTCAACCACTTGGCCCGGCTCCTCGGCCACGGCCAGAGCTGCTGCATCAACCTCTTTCAACGCATGCTGGTGATCGGGGCCATGCAGCACGATCAGGGATTTACCCAGCGCCGCGGCATAGCCTGCGTCAAAGGCCGCGTTCCACTGTTTGTATTTCTCACCAAACCGGACAACGACCACATCAGCATCTGCGATGCCTTTGCGGGTACGGATTGCGTTGACCATCGCGCCCTTGTGGTCGTGCCAGTACTTGTTTGGCTCGGCCCCCAGAATGGCTACACCGCAATCATCGCTGGCGGCATGATCGGTGACAGGGCTGTTGAAGGTGATGTCCAGCCCCTGTGCGCCATCGATGATCTGTTCGCGCCAATCGGTGTGAATCTCGCCAGATAGGTAAACGTTCAGACCCATGACTATACTCCGCTTTTGTTCCCCACCCTACCTATGAGCCAGAGAAGGGAAACCAGTTGAAAAAGTCAGCTGCGTAGAACGCCGCCGGTTGCCTTGACGACCTTGGCGATAATCTTCTCACCCACCGCTTCGATGTCTTTTTCCTTCAGCGTCGCATCCGTCGGCTGCAGGCGCACGGTGATGGCGAGGGATTTCTTGCCCTCACCCAAGCTACCGCCGATGAACTCGTCGAAAACACGGACATCCTCGATCAGTGCCTTGTCAGCACCGGCGGCGGCGTTCACCAGTGTCAGCGCCTCTACACTTTCATCAACGACAAAGGCAAAGTCACGCTCGACCGCTTGCAGATCCCGCAGTTCCAACGCGGCGCGGGTGGCACCGGACTTGCGGGGCAACGGCACCTCGTCCGGCCAGATTGTAAACGCCATCGCCGGGCCTTTGATATCCATAGCCTGCAATATGCGCGGGTGCAGTTCACCAAAAACGCCCAGCACCTTTTTTGGACCCAGGCAAATCTTGCCGTGACGACCCGGATGCCACCAGGCATCGCCGTCCCGCAGAATCTGAACCTTGGCTGGCGCACCGATCGCGGCCAGAACAGCCTCGGCATCTGCCTTGGCATCGAACACGTCGACCGGTCGCGCAGCACCGTGGACGTCCTTCGGGCCGCTGCGACCGACCAACAGACCGGTGATCTGGGTTTTCTGGTCGCCGGGCTCACCGTCGTGGAAAACGGGGCCGACTTCGAACAGCGCAACGTCGGCATAGCCGCGCGCCTGATTGCGGGCAGCCGCCTGCAGCAGGCCGGGCAAAAGATCGGGGCGCATATGGCTCATTTCCGACGAGATCGGGTTTTCCAGCTGCGTCGCTTCATCGCCCCCGCCGAACAACGCGGCAGACGCCTGATCAATGAAGGTGTACGACACACATTCATTGTAGCCCAACGCCGCGCAGGTGCGCCGCGCCATGGACTGGCGGCGCTGCGTCGGCGTCATCACCGGCTTGGGGATGCCATCGGTCACACGCTGCAACGGCTTGCCTTGTAGTTTGGTCAACGAGGCGATCCGCGCGACCTCTTCCACCAGATCGGCCTCGCCGTTTACATCAGGGCGCCAACTGGGCACGTGCGCCATTTCACCTTCCAGACGGAAACCCAGTCGGGTCAGGGTCTGACGCTGCTCGCTTTCGGGAATGTCCATGCCGACCAGCGACTGCACCCGCTCCGCGTTCAGTTTGAAAGCGCGTGAATGATTTGGAGCCTTACCGGCCTCAACCACCTTGGAAACCTCACCACCGCAGATATCAAGGATCATCTGAGTGGCCTGTTCGAGCCCTTCCAGCGTGTATTCCGGATCTACCCCGCGTTCAAAGCGATAGCGGGCGTCAGAATTGATCTTAAGCGCGCGGCCCGTCAGGGCAATCTGCACGTGATCCCAGAACGCGCTTTCCAAAAACACATTCACCGTTTCTTCGGTGCAGCCGGTTTCTTGCCCGCCCATGATGCCCGCGATCGACTCCGGACCGTTGTCGTCGGAAATGACCATCATACCGGGCTGCAGAGTGTATTCCTTTTCATCCAGCGCCACAAGTTTCTCGCCACCCTTGGCACGGTGGACGCGCAGATTGCCCTGCACCTTGTCGGCATCGAACACGTGCAGAGGCCGGTTGTGGTCAAAGGTCATGTAGTTGGTGATATCCACCAAGGCCGAGATCGGACGCAGACCAATTGCCCTCAACTGGTCCTGCAACCATTGCGGGCTGGGGCCATTCCTTACGCCCTTGATCAAACGCCCGGTGAAATGCGGGCAACCATCCAGTGTGTCGTCGTCGATTGAGACCTTGATCGGGCTTTCGAAATCACCCGGCACCGGTGCATAGTCGCGCTGCTTCAACGTACCAATGCCGCGCGCGGCCAGATCACGGGCAATCCCTTGCACGCCCAGCGCATCTGGGCGGTTGGGGGTGATTGCAATCTCAATCACCGGATCAACTTTCGAGGGCTCATTCTCGGCCAGCCAATCGATGAACTTGTCACCGACCTCACCCGAGGGCAGCTCGATAATGCCGTCATGCTCGTCCGATAGCTCAAGCTCGCGCTCAGACGCCATCATACCAAAGCTTTCGACGCCGCGGATCTTGCCAACGCCAATGGTTAGATCGAGGCCGGGGATATACATGCCCGGCTTGCAGACGACGACGGTGATGCCTTCGCGTGCATTGGGTGCGCCACAGATGATCTGCAATTCCCCTTCGTCCGTGTCCACCTTGCAGACGCGTAGCTTGTCGGCGTCGGGGTGTTTCTCGGCATGTTTCACATGGCCCAGCGTAAAGCCCGCCAGACGATCCGCCGGGTTCACGATCTCTTCGACCTCAAGCCCGAGATCAGTCAGCGCCTCGGCGATCTCATCAACCGAGGCATCAGTGTCGAGGTGGTCTTTCAGCCAGGAAAGGGTGAATTTCATCAGTCGCTATCCGCCAGAATTTTCGGGTCGGATCGCGTGTAACGGATATTCCCCGCGGGTGGAAGGGCCGCTTAACCGCCAGTGACGAATTGCAGCCAGTTCGCCAGTTCGCGGCTGCGCGCGGGCAACACTATGGCATCGGGATGTGTTCCCAGCCGCGCCGCCGCCGCTTCGCTCGAGTCTGCGGCCTCCAGATCCTCTGCCAGACCGATATGATCTGAAAAAATACCGCGATCGCGCACGTAGATGCCGATGTCGCGTGAGCTGAGTTCCGGATGGTACTGAGTACCCCAGAACCTGACACCCGCGCGCTCATATGCCACCGACTGCACCGGAGAGTGGTCATTCCCTGCCAATAGAACTGCTCCATCCGGCAGCAGCTGAACCTCATCGCGATGAATGCACGGGGCACCAAATCCTTGCGTCCGACCCGCCATCATCGGGTGCATGGCACCCTCCTTGGTCAAAGACATGTCCAGCGCCATTCCAACTTCCATCCCAACGGGCGAGGCCCCGACTTTCCCGCCAAGTACATGCATTGCCAATTGCAGCCCGTTGCAAGAGCCCCAAATGGGAAGGCCCGAGGCAAGTACGATCTCCATGGCCGCGCGTTGTGGCGCACCCTCTGCCGCGTCAACGGGCCAGCTGACACCCGATCCGGTAAAGATTACACCGTCCACATCCCGCAGGTCGTCGTTACCAACCGGATTCGCATAGGGGTTGGCGATGCGGATGCGCGTCTCGGGCGACAAAGCGGCAAGCGTTCCGATGAAACCATTCGCGCCGGCATGGCCAGCCGCGACCATGTCAGGTGTGTTGCCTTCGATGATGAGAATTGTCGCCATGGATACCCCGTTTTCCACCGGGTAGTCCGGACAAAGATCGCAGGCATACCTGTTCACGACACATCCGTGTCGGAATTCGGATCAAGGGTATGTCGGGGTACGGCCCAAAAGCTCATCCAGTTGCCGCCCGATCCAGCCATGCGGGATGAAATGCCCGCCCGGATGGGTGTCGAGCGTGACCTGCCCTTGCACGCAATCGGTCCATTCCACGCGGGTCAGCGTCAGGATCGGCACCACGCTCCAATCTCCGCGCGGGGTGGCATCGTGGCAGTCGTATTTCGCGCGCCACAGCGCCACCGGATAGGTCGTGTCGCCATCTGCGCCAAAGGGGAAATCCATCACCGTGTCTTTCAGGCCATGGACATGGCGCACCTCACGCGGGGCCTCGGGGCAGTGCTCGGTCTGACGGATCGATCCCGCAACAGCCAGCAGCGCCGCCGTGTCATTGCCAGACTGGCAGGCGTACCGCCACGCCATCGCGCCGCCGTAGGAATAGCCCGAAACATAGATGCGCGTGGGGTCAATCGGATAGCGTTTTGCAACATCGTCCAGAACCTCGTCGGCAAACCCCACATCGCCGGTGTCCGAGGTCCAGAAATCCCATGTTTTGCGCAGCCCGTTCGGGGCCACCAACAGCACGCCGCGCAATTTCGTGGCCCCTGCAATCCGTTCGTGGTTTACAACCACGGTTCCCTGCCGCGCCCAGCCGTGGAAATGCATCAGCACCGGCAAAGGCGTTTTGCCATCCCACCCCTCGGGCTCCAGCACATGATACGAGCGGTCGCCGAGATCGCAGGCGGTGTCGCCATGGCAATCGGATTTCCACGGACCCATGGCGAGTGCAGGGGTTGCGGTCAGCAGCAGGAAAAGCAGACGGTAAATCATAGCCCGGAGCCTAGCCGCCTGACGAGGACTGTCACGTCACAACCCTGTGCAAGTTTGTAACAAGCCGCGCTGTCGCCAGACCGCAGGATGGCGGCCCTCGGCTGATGTTGCGCACTTTATGCCCGCCAACTCCTTGTGCTGTTCGAGCGGCGCGCGGGCGGAGATAAATCACCAGCCCGTCCGAGTGGTCTGGCGACAGCACGGCCTATTGGCCCTTGCTCCGCGTTTTGCCACGTCTTCGCAGCCCCAAAAAAAAATCGACAAATAGAAGTCAAATGCTTAAGCCGCTGCAGCTTTCAACGTGACCGCCCAATTGGCAAACTTTTGGTCATCCATTTGCCGAAGCGTTTAGGAAAACGAAAGCTTTGGTGATCTGCCAGTTCTAACCGCATAATGTCGATTAGTTCGTGCCTAGATTTTCGATATTCCGCATCTGCAAGTCTTGTTCGTTGCGCGATTTCGATATCAGTCGCTGTCTCTCTAGGAAAAGAAATTTTCCAAGCTCGGAACTTTTCGTCATGGCTACTAACCGCGTCATAGATGCGGTCTGACGAAATCAGAACCAGTTCGTCTCTAGTCGAGTAGATTTCTATCTCTGTTTTGGAGATTCCAAAAAACTCATCAAGTTCTTCCTTGGAATATTCCACGTCTTTGTACGGCTGTGACAAGAAGTGCGCGTTCGTTAGCGTCAGGTATCTGGCAAACAACTCTCTTTGCTTATCCTGGAGCACGGCCTCTCGTTCAACAAGTTTTTGCCAACGGTACACGACCGTTGCTACCAAAATGGTTACTAAGCCGAGAAAAAACTGCCCAAGGCTCACCGCGACAAACCACCATGCAGGTTCGGCATATCCAGCGCTGCAAACCCGTAGTGCCTCAGCCAGCGCAGATCGGAATCAAAGAACGCCCGCAAGTCAGGAATACCGTATTTCAGCATCGCCAGACGGTCGATACCGATACCGAAGGC
The DNA here is from genome assembly GCF_059610165.1 of Ruegeria sp. YTSA135. Taxonomy (NCBI): domain Bacteria; kingdom Pseudomonadati; phylum Pseudomonadota; class Alphaproteobacteria; order Rhodobacterales; family Roseobacteraceae; genus Ruegeria; species Ruegeria sp. YTSA135. The sequence goes on from NZ_JBXWNC010000006.1 coordinate 215,629, forward strand.
AAAGCCCTGATAGACCTCGGGGTCGATGCCACCTGCGGCGATCACCTTGGGGTGGACCATGCCGGAGCCCAGAATCTCCAGCCAGTCGTCGCCCTCGCCGATCTTTAGCTGGCCGTTATCCCAGGAACAGCGGATATCGACCTCGGCCGAAGGTTCGGTGAAGGGAAAGTGCGAGGCGCGGAAGCGCAGTTCGACATCATCAACCTCGAAGAACGCTTTCACGAACTCTTCCAGAACCCATTTCAGGTTCGCCATCGAAATGTCCTTGTCGATGGCCAGCCCTTCGACCTGATGGAACATCGGCGTGTGGGTCTGGTCATAATCGGCGCGGTACACGCCGCCCGGACAGATCACGCGGATCGGCGCGCCCTGTTTCTCCATCGAGCGGATCTGCACGGGCGATGTGTGCGTCCGCAGAACATGCGGCGGGCGGTTGTCGCCCTCGGCCCGGTGCATGTAGAACGTATCCATCTCGGCCCGCGCGGGGTGGTGGCCGGGGATGTTCAGGGCATCAAAGTTGTGCCAGTCGGTTTCGATCCGTGGCCCCTCGGCCACCGAGAATCCCAGTTCGGCAAAAATCGCGGTCAGTTCCTCGGTCGCCTGACTGACCGGGTGGATAGAGCCCTGACGACGGGCACGGGTCGGCAGCGTGACGTCCAGCCATTCGGTACGCAGGCGTTCGTCCAGTGCGGCATCGGCAAGTGCTGCTTTCTTGGCGGAAAGCGCCGAGTTGATCTCATCCTTCAGGGCGTTCAGCGCCGGGCCTGCGACTTGGCGTTCCTCGGGCGTCATCTTGCCCAGTTCGCGCATCTTCAGCGCGACCTCACCCTTTTTGCCAACGGCGGCGACGCGGATCGCCTCAAGCGTGCTTTCATCGCCAGCCTCGGCGATCTGCCCCAGATATTTTGCCTTTAGATCGTCCATGACGCTTTCCGAAACCGGCCCCTGAATTTGGTCCAGAACCTGCTATCGGCCCCGCCCCGCGAATGCAAGCGGGACGGTGCGGATCAATAGCTGTATTCGGGATAAATTCGGGTCAGGTCACCGTTCCAGTCGCCGTTGTAGTGATCCAGCAACTCATCCGCCGGAACCTTACCGGTTTCGATACTGTCTTTGAGCGCGCTGAGGAAATGAGTCTCGTCCGGCACCAGACTACCTGCACCGGGGAAGGCACGGGATTTCAAGCCCGCCTCGGAAATCGCAAGAACCTCGCGCGACAGGTCATGCATGTTGATGCTGCCGACCTGCGCCTGCAACCCGTCCTTGGCGGCAGCAACGCGCAGTGCCTCGCGCGTTTCCGCATCCCAGCCTTTGACCAAATCCCAAGCCGCATCCAGCGCGCCCTGATCATAGGTCAGACCAACCCAAAAGGCGGGCAGCGCGCAAAGACGCCGCCACGGACCGCCGTCGGCGCCGCGCATCTCCATGAACTTTTTGATCCGCGCTTCGGGGAAAGCGGTGGTCAGATGGTCGGCCCAATCAGACAGAGTTGGCGTTTCACCCGGCAGCGCCGGCAGTTTGCCTTGCAGGAAGTCACGGAAGGACATGCCCAGCGCATCAATATACTGCCCATCGCGGTAGACAAAATACATCGGTACATCCAGCGCGTATTGCACGTAACGCTCGAACCCGAACCCATCTTCGAACACGAAAGGTAGCATGCCAGTGCGCGCATCATCCAGATGCCGCCAGATATAGCTGCGCCAGCTTTTCTGGCCGTTCACCTTACCCTCGAAAAACGGCGAGTTGGCAAACAGCGCTGTAGCCACCGGCTGCAAGGCCAGCGCGACGCGCAGTTTTTGCACCATGTCGGCCTCGGACCCGAAATCGATATTAACCTGCACCGTGCAAGTCCGGCGCATCATGGCGCGGCCCATGGTTCCAACCTTCGCCATATAGTCATTCATCAGCCGATAGCGGCCTTTAGGCATCAGCGGCATCTCGTCATGGGTCCAGATCGGAGCCGCGCCCAGACCGATGAAACCCACGCCGATTTCATCTGCGATATCCTTGACCTCGCGCAGATGGGTGTTCACCTCGTCGCAGGTCTCGTGGATCGTTTCCAACGGAGCACCTGACAGCTCTAGCGCGCCGCCGGGTTCAAGGCTGACATTGGCCCCGTCTTTTTCCAGACCGATCAGCTTGTCGCCTTCGCGCACCTCGCTCCAACCGTGACGATCCCGCAAGCCTTCCAGCACCGCAACGATCGACCGCTTACCTTCGAATGGCAATGGTTTCAGAGTATCTTTGCAATAACCGAACTTTTCATGCTCGGTCCCGATGCGCCAATCTTGTTTGGGCTTGCAGCCCGATTCCAGATATTCTGCCAATTGCTCATGGCGTTCGATCGGCCCGCCGCCGGACTGGGGGATGGACATGAATCGCGCTCCGATCCTGCTGTGTCTGTTTAGTTGGTCAGTCGTGGGGGCAAACCGCGCGAGTGTCAATGCAGGCGGAGATGAGTCGGACGGGATGGCGTGCGTTCCCAGATCACCACCGGATGTGCCCCACCACTGTTCAATTCGGTCAACATTTGTTCGGTTTTCAACCCCGGCAGGGCCGAGAAGACATCGAACAACGCCTCGGCCCCTTCGGCATTCACGGGAATGTGAAGCGCGGGCTGACCTGGTTGTTCCAGCACCCAATGGGCCGGAGACGAGGTTGGGTCCAGTGCCAAGCGCTCAATTTCCCGCGTCGCAACCATGCCACCCTCCAACGGACCCAGATAGGTGATCTGACCTTCGTCGATCGCCACTACGCCGGGGCCACCAGCCCCCCTGCGGAAGCGGGCGCGCTGAATACCGATGACGGCAAGCGCCACGGCTACAAATACCAGCACCCAGCCAAGCCAGGCAAGCAACCCACCGGGGCCACCGATCCAGCTTAGGCCAACCAGCAGGACAAACCCGGCCACCAGCACCTCGCGCCAGCGCCACAGGGTCAGTTTGGCTTCGGGTCGGATGAAACTCATGCCGTATCCTTTGAGTTTGTGAACAGAAGCAGCGAGAATTGACCCGCAGGTTGAAATCCGATTGCGATATAGGCACGAGCGGCAGAATCGGAAGCCGCAAACAGAACCGCGCGCGTCGCACCGGCGGTGCGTGCTTCAAGCAGATGCAACGCGACAGCCAGTTTAGCGTAACCGTTGCCGCGCAGGTCAGGCGGTGTATAAACGCCTCCGATCTGGACGGTTTCAGGCAGGCGGGCGTTGAAGCCGGTCATGGCTACCGGTTGCCCGTCAATCACCAAGGCACGGTGCGAGTCACGTTCCGCATAAACCGCAATATCCTGCCTTGCCTGCGTCTTCGCCCTTTCTGGAGGGAACCCCGAGACCTCTATCAGGTAACTTTCGCGCCACGCGTCAAAGATCGTCAGATTGAAATTACCCAATGGCAAAAGTATCGCGCCATTGGCATCAGGTAAAACCAGCTTGTCCAGATCCAGTGAAAACCCGGGCTCATCGCTGTTCAATGTCGCAGGGCGATTTTCCCAGCCCGCAAGCCGCATGATCCTGCGCGCTTGTGATGCCTCAGCAGCGACTCCGAACAGTGGTTGACCGCGGATCAACTGAATTGCGGCGGCGAGTTGATCATCGGAACAGTCGGGGCATTGCGGCATCACCATGCCTTCATTCGTGATGCAAAACACGGCGTTTGGCTCGTTCCCCAGAACCCAGGCCTTGATACCGCGTGGATGTGACGCGGAAAGACCGTAATCCCTTAGATTGGCCAAGGGAAACATCGAGGTTTGAATATGCTGCGAAAGGAACGCCTCGATCCTTGGCACATCCTGCTTCTGGGCAAGGCGCCACATCACGACCAATCCCCCAAAGCCTGTTGCCAAAGCGTCAGCGCCGCCACTGCAGCCGTGTCTGCCCGCAGGATGCGCGGCCCAAGACTGACCACATGCGCAAAGGGCAAACCGGTCAGCCGCGCGCGTTCACGTTCAGAGAATCCGCCCTCGGGTCCAATCAGGATGGCCCAGGGTTGTTTCTTTTCATTTGCGGCCAAACGAAGCGCCGAACCAACCTCGGCCTCGTCGCAGAACATCAGTTGACGACCGTCAGGCCATGTGTCCAAAACATGGTTGAGCCGCTGCAGATCAGTGACCTCGGGCACAAACGTTCCGCCGCATTGTTCTGCGGCCTCAACTGCATGAGCCTGCAAGCGATCCTGACGGATACGTTCCGAATTGGTGAACTCCGTCTGTACCGGCATGATCCGCGCCGCGCCCATTTCCGCCGCTTTTTCCACAATGAAATCTGTACGCGCCTTTTTGATCGGCGCGAACAGAAACCACAGATCGGGCGGCATTTGAAGCGGTTTGGTCTGTTCCAAACAGGCCAGAACACCGCCCCGCTTGCCTGCCTCGGCCACCTCGGCCAGCCATTCTCCGTCCTGCCCGTTGAACAGGGCCACATGACCGCCGACAGACAGACGCATGACGCCAAACAGGTAATGGGCCTGCTCACGCGTCAAATCAACGGATTGCCCCTGACCCAGAGGGTGCTCTACATACAGTCTGATCTTTGCACTCATGAGACGCTACATATGCAAGGCAACGCCCCAACACCAGACGGTCAGGTCGCTGATGCGGTATCCGGCAACTGGGTGGACACACACGCACCGGCTTTCACCCGCCCCTACCTGCGCCTGAGCCGCGCAGACCGGCCCATCGGCACGTGGCTTTTGCTGATCCCCTGCTGGTGGGGTCTGGCGCTGGCGATTCTGAGTGATGGCAATCCCCGGGGGGAGGACCTGTGGATCGCGATCGGCTGCGCGATCGGGGCCTTCTTAATGCGCGGTGCCGGATGTACATGGAACGACATCACCGACCGCGATTTTGACGGGCAGGTCGAACGCACAAGATCGCGCCCGATCCCGTCAGGTCAGGTCAGCGTAAGGCAAGCAGTGATCTGGATGGGCCTGCAATGCCTGCTGGCGCTGGGGATTCTGCTGACCTTCAATCAAGCGGCCATTGCTATGGGGGTGTTGTCACTGCTACCGGTGACGATCTATCCGTTTGCGAAACGGTTCACATGGTGGCCGCAGGTGTTTCTGGGGCTGGCCTTCAACTGGGGTATTCTGCTGGCGTGGGCGGCACATACGGGTTCGGTCGGTGTTCCGGCGATCACGCTGTACCTGGCTGGAATCGCGTGGACGCTGTTCTATGACACAATCTACGCCCATCAGGACGCCGAGGATGACGAGCTGATTGGTATCAAGTCCACCGCCCGGCTGTTTGGCACCGATACCGCGCGCTGGCTCAAGTACTTTCTTGTGGCGACTGTTTTCCTCATGGCATTGGCCATTATTGACGGGGCGCTGGCGCAGGTTTCCGTTTTGGCCCTTGTCGTGGCGCTGGCCGGTCCGTGGGCGATGGGTTGGCATATGGCATGGCAACTTCGCGGACTGGACATTGAGGACAACGCGAAACTGCTGCAACTGTTCCGCGCCAATCGCGATACCGGCCTTATTCCGCTGATCTTCATCTGCGTCGCGCTTGTGCTCTGATTGCACCTTGGCGCGGGCCTCTGTAAGAGTTCGCACAATCGCTTGAGGAGTCGATAAACCGAACATGCGCCTACCCTATGCCCTTGCCGCTGCTATCATCTTTCTTTTGTCTGCGGGCCTGTGTCTGTTGGCCGCCAGCTTTGCAGTGACCAAGGTCGAGGAAACGTCGGAATTTGCTGTTCGCCGCGCGCTGGACCTTCAGGGGCATGATTGGGCTGAGGTATATTCAGACGGTTTGCGCGTTGTTCTAACGGGCACGGCCAGCACAGAGGCAGTACGCTTTAGCGCGCTTACGGCCGCAGGCACCGAGGTCGACACCTCGCGCGTGATCGACGAGATGGAGGTCGCGCCAACAACCGAGCTGGCTGCACCCGGATTCTCGGCCGAGATTCTACGCAACGACAGCGGCATTTCCGTCATCGGCCTTATTCCGGCCAGCGAGGACCGAGATGCGCTGGTGAAACGACTGAGCGACCTGGGCAATGGCAGCCCGGTTTCGGACCTGATGGAAACCGCGAACTATCCCAAGCCCACGGGCTGGGACGACGCAATAGGATTTGCCGTTGAGGCACTGGCCCGCCTGCCCCGGGCAAAAATTTCGGCCAGCCCCGGTCTGGTCAAGATCACGGCTATTGCCGACAGCCAACAGGAAAAGGAACAACTGGAACAAGGCCTGATGCGTGCAGCCCCGCCCAGCCTTCGGATCGGTCTTTCAATCTCGGCACCGCGTCCTGTTATCACACCCTTTACCCTGCGCTTTCTTATCGACGAAAACGGTGGTCAATTCGACGCCTGTTCCGCCCAGGACACAAAGGCGCGCGATGCCATTATTGCCGCAGCGCAAGAGGCCGGTCTGAATTCCATCTACACCTGCACCATCGGGCTGGGCGAACCCTCACCGCGTTGGCCCGAGGCCGCCGCACTCAGCATTCGCGCTTTGGCCGAACTTGGCCGAGGGTCGGTAACGATGTCGGACGCAGACATAACGCTGGTCGCCGCAGAAGGCACCGATGCCGGAACCTTTGACCGGGTGGTGGGTGAGCTTGAGAACGCCTTGCCTCCGGTCTTTGCCTTGCACGCGATCTTGCCACCGCCCGAGACCGAAGAAGAGGCCGGCCCGCCAGAGTTCACAGCAACACGCAGCCCCGAAGGCCTGGTTCAGATGCGTGGCCGGCTGAGCGATGCATCTCAGCGTGACATGGTGGACAGCTATGCCCGCGCTGCGTTTGGGTCCGAACACGTCTACACCGCGACCCGCATCGCGCCAGAGGATCTGCCAATGACGTGGCCCGTTCGCGTTCTGACCGGGCTTGAAGCGCTTGCTCATCTGCACAACGGTGCGCTGACGGTCACGCCTGATGATCTTGTTCTGAATGGTGTCAGTCACAGCCCGGACACAAAGGCGCAGATCGCTGGGTTTTTGTCCGAAAAACTGGGCGACGCACAAGCGTTCTCGTTGTCCATTACCTATCAGGAACCGCCCGCCGTACCCGAAGACACACTGCCCGATCCTGAAGTTTGTGAAGAACGCATCGTCGCAGTTCAGGCAGAAACCAAGATTGCTTTTGAACCCGGTTCGGCCACCGTCGCCGCGGACTCGCGCGATACCGTAAACCAGATTGCCGATATCTTGCGCGAATGTGGTCCGATTCGGCTTGAGATTCAGGGTCATACCGACAGTCAGGGTCGCGAAGAAATGAACCAGCAGCTTAGCCAGGCGCGCGCGCAGTCAATTCTGAACGAACTGCGCGGACGTCGGATACCAACGGCCAGCTATACCGCCGTGGGCTATGGGGAGACTCAGCCCATTGCCGAAAACGACACCGAAGAGGGTCGCGAACAGAACCGCCGTATCGAGTTCCGTTTGGTCCGGCCTGAACCGGTTGAAAACCCGGAAACAGGGCTGGACGCGATTGAGGCGGAGTCAATCGAGGCAGAGCAGACGGAAAACACCGCCGCAGACGCGGATGCAGGGGACCAGCAAAGTGAACAGAACTGAATTCATTATCGCCACCGCCATCATCCTGTTCGCGGCTTTTTGTATGGGCTGGTTTGCCAACTGGCTGGCGCATCGCCTGTCTCGTGTACGTCAGAGCGACGTGGCCGATCTGGACCGCATGAGCCAGGAACTGCACGAGGCCGAGGAAACCCGCGATCAGGCGATAACATATCTGCAACAGCGTGAGGCGGAACTGACCAATCAGCTTACGCAGGCCGAGGCTGAACTGGCCGCGGCCATGGACGGTCTGCGCGCGGCACGGCAAGAGGCCGAAGAGCTGCGAGGTCGGATAAACAACGCCGACTGATCACTACCAGCGGGCTAGCGCGTCTTCATCTTCGTCCTTGGCAGCAACCCAGTCAGCGCCACCCGAGGTGATTTCTTTTTTCCAGAACGGCGCGCGGGATTTCAGGTAGTCCATCAGGAATTCCGCCGCCTCGAACGCATCCTTACGATGCGGCGCGGCCGTGGCGACCATCATTATCCGGTCCCCGGGGGCAAGCCGCCCGTAACGGTGGATCACCAGCACATCACCCAAAGTCCAGCGGACCTGCGCATCTTCTGCGATTTTGGTCAGCGCCCGTTCGGTCATCCCAGGATAATATTCGATCTCCATCACGTCCAGATTGCCGGATGCCAGATCACGCACAACACCGGTAAAGGTTACAATTGCCCCGTTGCCGTTGTCGCCTGCGGCAAAAGCGTTGGCCTCGGCACCCAGATCGAATTCCTGTTCCTGTACGACGATGCGCATTTCAACCGCCGGTCATCGGTGGGAAAAATGCAACCTCGCGCACGCCGGCCAATGAGGCGTCAAAATCCGACAATTCCTGATCCAGCGCGACCCGCAATGCAGACAGATCCGCGAAGGCTGCCGCATATCGGTCCTCGCGCGCGCTGAGTTCGGCGACCAGATCGGATACCGTCGCAGCCTCGGTCTCGATCCGCTCTTTCGGCAGGCCGATCCGTTCGCGCACCCAGGCGAAATACAGCACGTCCATCAGTCAGCTCTCCTTCAGATGGGGCAAAGCTTTACGTAGGTAGTCATAGCCGGTGATCAATGTCAGCGCCGCAGCGATCCACAGCAGCCACAGCCCGATGCGGCCCGACCAGAACATCCCTTCCAGATGCCAACGCAGGTGGTTCACGTCGTCGACCTGCCCAGACAAAACTCCGTCTATCAACTCTGGGGTCATACCGAAAGAACCCATCACGAAGTAATGTTCAAAGATCCCTTGTGAAAACAGTACGGCGATCGCCACCATTTGCGCCGTTGTTTTCCACTTGGCCAGTTTCGTGACTTTGAGTGTACCCGCCACATCACCCAGATATTCGCGCAGGCCCGACACAAAAACCTCGCGAAACAGGATCACGGTCGCGGGCAAGACCAGCCATGGTGTCCAGCTTTCGGTTGAATAGCCGACAAGGATCATCAATGCGATCACCACCATCGCCTTGTCGGCAATCGGATCCATCATGGCACCGATCTTGGTTTCCTGTTGCCAGGCCCGCGCAAGATAGCCGTCGAACCAGTCGGTGATAGCCGCCGACAGAAACAGGACCAAAGCAAACCAATCTGCATAAGGACGCGTGAAATACAAAAACATTACGGCCAAACCGGGCGCTGCAAGCAAGCGTAGCACGGTCAGGATATTGGGCAGGTTCCACTTCATGGTTCGGACATTACAGTGCCGAGTGCAGACATAAAAGACAGCACCGGAAAAAACTGACCCAATCACAGGCAGTTGCGACGCTGCTGGTCAAACGGTCGCAAGCCAGTTTTTCCGCCAGATACCCCTTGGCACGCGGTTGCATTGCGGTCAGGTTGGCGCCCGATTCCAAAGCGGCGAAAACATGATATCCCACATAAAAACCGATCCCCGATCCAATCTGATCGGCAGCGTCTGGATGATTTCAGCGATGGCGCTGTTTGCGCTTGAGGATGCACTGATCAAAGGGGCTTCTGCCACACTGCCGATCTGGCAAATACTGGTGCTGTTTGGCGCGGGTGGGTCGGCGGTTTTTGCGGCAGCCGCGCTGCTGCGCGGAGCGCAGCTATTCCACATCGATGTGTTGTCGCGCCCGATGAAGGTGCGGGTTTTGTTCGAAATACTTGGGCGGCTGTTCTTTGTACTTGCCATTGCGCTGACCCCGCTGTCTGTCGCCACCGTGATCCTGCAAGCGACCCCGTTGTTCGTGGTTGCGGGTGCCGCGCTGTTCTTTGGTGAAACGGTTGGCTGGCGACGCTGGAGCGCGATTCTGACCGGCCTGATCGGCGTCGTGGTGATTATCCAGCCAACTGGTGAGGGGTTCTCGGCGCTCTCAATCCTTGCAGTGCTTGGCATGCTGGGCTTTGCCGGGCGTGACCTGGCCAGCCGTGCCGCCCCGGCAACACTGGGGACCGAGGTGCTGGGCTTTTACGGCTTTCTTTGCATCGTGGTTGCAGGGCTGGTCTTCAGACTTTGGGAGGGCACGCCAATTGCGGCACTTGACCTGCAAACTGGCCTGTATGTCGGCGGAGCAATCGCAATCGGCACCTTTGCCTACGCACTGCTGATGAAGGCGATGCGGACCGGAGAGGTTTCATCCGTCGCCCCGTTCCGCTATTCGCGCCTGCTGTTTGGCGTCGCATTGGGCGTGGTCGCCTTTGGCGAGCGTCTGGACGGGACCATGTGGATAGGCACCGCACTAATCGTCGCCTCGGGGCTTTACATCCTTTGGCGCGGACGGCAGGTCTAACCTTTTTCGTGAAAGAAGTCGTAAACTTTCTGCGCCAACCCGGCTGAGATGCCGTCTACTGCCTTCAGATCGGCCAGATTGGCCCGGCTGACGGCCTTGGCGCTGCCGAAATGCGCCAGCAAAGCGCGTTTCCGGGCCGCGCCTACGCCGGGAATGTCATCCAGCGGAGTTGCACCCACAGCCTTGGCGCGTTTTGCGCGATGGGTGCCAATGGCAAATCTGTGCGCCTCATCCCGCAGGCGCTGGATGAAGTACAAAACCGGATCATTGCGTTTCAGGGCAAAGGGGCGTTGGCCGATGCGATGGAACTCTTCCTTGCCGTGGTCCCGATCAATACCCTTGGCGACGCCGACCATCGGTATGTCTTCGACCCCATGCGTCTGCATGATCTCGTGCACAGCACTCACCTGCCCGGCCCCGCCGTCGATCAGCAGAAGATCGGGCCACATCCCTTTATCGCGATCGGGGTCCTCTTTTTGCAGGCGGGTAAAGCGGCGGGTCAGAACCTCTTTCATCATCCCGAAGTCATCGCCGGGGGTCAGATCATCCCCACGGATGTTGAACTTGCGATAGGCGTTTTTCATGAACCCCTCTGGCCCCGCAACAATCATTCCGCCGACCGCATTTGTGCCCTGAATATGCGAGTTGTCATAAACCTCAATCCGCGTTGGTGGCGCGTCCAGATCGAACGCCTCGGCCACACCGCGCAGCAACTTGGCCTGCGTGGCACTTTCTGACATCCGCCGGGCCAGAGACTCGCGCGCATTGCGCAGGGCACCGGCAACGAGTTCCTGTTTCTCACCACGCTGCGGCACAAGAATTTCAACCTTGCGACCGGCCTTCTCGGACAGCGCCTCTTGCATGAGATCGGCGTTCTCGATCGCGTCTGACAGGATCAATTGACGCGGCGGTTCCTTGTTGTCGTAGAACTGCCCGATAAACGCCTCCATCACTTCGGCGGCTGACACATCGGCGCCAACCCGGGGATAAAAATCCTTGTTACCCCAGTTCTGGTTCGCGCGAATAAAGAACACCTGAACGCAGGCCTGTCCACTGTCCATGTAAAGGCCAATCACGTCCGCTTCGGCCACACCGCGCGGGTTGATCCCCTGCGAGGTCTGCACCTGCGTCAGCGCCCGGATTCGATCCCGCAGACCAGCGGCGCGTTCAAATTCCATTGCCTCAGAAGCCGCCATCATCTGTTCGGCCAAATCCTCTTGCACCTTGGTCGAGCGACCCGACAAGAAGCGTTCTGCATCCTTGACGCTTTCACGATAATCCTCTTCCGAGATCAAACCGACACAAGGCCCGGAACACCGTTTGATCTGATACAGCAGGCAAGGTCGGGTCCGGCTGTCGAACATGGAGTCTGAACAGTTGCGCAGCAAAAACGCCTTTTGCAGTTGGTTGAGAGTTCGGTTTACCGCGCCCGCACTGGCGAAGGGGCCAAAATATGCACCCTTCTCTTTCTTTGCCCCGCGATGTTTCTTGATCTGTGGGTATGCGTGATCTTTGGCGACCAGGATATTCGGAAAGCTCTTATCGTCGCGCAGGAGCACATTGTATTTCGGCTTGAGCTGCTTGATCAGGTTTTGCTCCAGCAGCAGCGCTTCGGTCTCGGTCCGGGTTGTCAGGAACATCATCGAGGCAGTCGATGCAATCATCCGCTCGATCCGTCCGGAATGGCCGGGGCGCGCATAGTTCGATACGCGCGCCTTCAGGTTCCGTGCCTTGCCCACATACAAAACTCGGCTGTCGGCATCCAGCATCCGGTAAACGCCGGGCGAGCTGTCCAGCGTTTTTACATAACGCTGGATGCAGGCATAGCCGGAGGGCTGCATTTCGGGTTTCGAGTCGCTCTGAATCTTCATGACCCTGAAATATGATTCTCTGACTATGGCTGCAATCTTAGGCGGTGCAGTTCAAGAGAAAACAAATCCACGGTTTCTGTGGATAAGTATGAAGATAAGTTTCCGAGCGCTGCGAAATTCCCTTGTTTCATTAAGGATTGCTGGAATTGCCTAAAAAATAGGCGGATACATAAGATTCTGTTTTTAAAAGAAACTTTTTCATACACAGGGCAAGTACATGAAAAAAAAGACATTTTTGTAACAATCCGATAACGGAAACGCGAGCGGTGCAAAACTTGCGGCGGAATTACCTATTCAACACCCAAAACATCCGGTGTTTGCCAACCCAAATGCTGTCCACCATCCACACAAAGAAGCTGTCCGGTGACCGCGTGCGCATCGAGAAAATAGCCCAGCGCAGCCGTGATATCAGACAGGTTCGCGCCACGTTCGAGGACGGTGTTGGCGCGCTGAGTCTTAAAGTGGTCCTCGGTCTGACGGTGGCCCTGCATGGTCGGACCCGGCCCAATGGCATTGACCCGGATCGCAGGTGTCAAGGCCTGAGCGGTCGTGCGCGTCAAGGCCCACAGACCCATTTTCGCAATGGTGTAGGACATGAACTCGGGCGTCAGTTTGCGCACCCGCATATCAACCATGTTGACGATCAGCCCGGTGGCTACGGGTTCACCCGCCTCATCGGTGTCGGGCTTCAAGCCCTGTTCAGCCATGGACTGTGTTAGCACGAAAGGCGCACGCAAATTGCTTTCCAGATGCCGATCCCAGCTTTCACGCGTGGCGGTGTGGATGTTGTCATACTCAAAGATAGATGCGTTATTGATCAGGCAGGTAATCGGGCCGCCCAACGCCTCGGCCGCGTGGGACAGCAGGGTGCTGATCTGTGCCTCATCCAGCAGATCGGCCTGCAAGGCGACGGCGCTACGACCCAAGGATTGAATTTCGGCGACAGTTTCCTGTGCGGCTTGTTCCGAGGTGGCAAAATGCACGGCGACGTCATAGCCGCGCCGCGCCAGGTACAGCGCCATGCCCCTGCCCAGACGTTTTCCCGCACCGGTCACTAAAGCTCGGGTCATGAATGCTTTCTCCGTCAAATCAAACCAGCAGGGAGATCACATAGGCCGCGTACAAAAGTGTCAACACGATGCCCCAGATGCGCGTGATATCCTTTTTGAAAAAGACAAACGGGATCAACAGCAAGGATGCCCCGAGCATGACCCACAGATCAAAGCGAAGAAATTCCGCATCCACCGGAATGGGGCCTACAAATGTTGCAATCCCGACGATGGCCAGCAGGTTGAACATATTTGACCCGATGACATTGCCCAATGCCACATCCGCCTGACGTCGTAGCGCTGCCATCACCGTCGTCGCCAGTTCTGGCAAAGAGGTTCCGACCGCGACCAATGTGAGGCCAATTACTGTTTCACTGACACCGTAGGTCCGGGCAATCAGGGTCGCGTTTTCAACAAGAAGATGCGCACCCATCGGCAGGCCGATGAGGCCAAGAACCAAGTAGATCGACACTTTCCAATACGGCATGCTGGGGTCAGCTTCTTCCAGGCCTTCAAGGTCGTCGGAATTGGGAAAGGTCTGACCACAGGATTTACGGTGGTTATTCGCCTCACGGAAAGCAATCCACAGGATAAGACCAAGGGCCGCCAGTAATATCACCCCGCTCAGCAAGGTGAACACACCAAAAAAGGCCAGCCCGATGAACATGGCCGAAGCCAGCAGCATGAACACGTAGTTCTTTCGGCTGTCACATTCGCTGGTGTGCAATGTTGCCAGCAACGCCGGTACACCCAGAACCAACAGGATATTGGCGGTATTCGACCCGACAACATTTCCCAGCGCAATTCCGGGCGCGTTTTCTTTAATCGCGCTGATGGCAATCAGCAACTCAGGTGCCGAAGTACCAAACGCCACAATCGTCAAACTAACGATCAGCGCGGGCACCCCCAAACGCAGGCTCAGGTTCACGGCGCCGCGAACCAAGGCATCCCCCGCCAGCAGTAGGATCAACAAACCAAGGCCGGATAACAGCCATGCCGTCATGTACGGCCTCCTTTTTCGCAGGCGCAAGGGCCTTTACCGATCCTGAACCGTCCGCAGCGCGGACATCTGGCAGATTGCAGCCGTTTCTGCCCTGGAAAACGCAGCTTTCCGAACATCGCCAGGACGCCCATGGCGATCAGGAAAAGGGTGACAACCTTGACGATCACGTTACAGACCAAACCGCGCGTAGGCGGCGCGCTCTTCCAGCCCTGCGATGGCATCCTGCGCCAGCGACGCACCAAACCGGGTCCATAACGGCTTGCGTAGCCCATACCGGCGGAATTTAACCTTGTCGCCAAAGCGTTCCTGCATTTTGGGTTTCAGATGGGCGATACCATCGATCAGGCCCAACTCCTGCGCTCGCCGCGCCAGCCAGATCTCACCTGTAAACAGGTCCTGGCTGTGATCCAGCTTGGCCCCGCGCCGATTTTTGACATGGGCGATGAAGTTTTCATGGATATCGGCCAGCAACCCTTCGAGGCGCGCGACATCCTCTTTCTTTTCTGGCGAGAATGGGTCGAGCATGGATTTCGACTGCCCAGCGGTATGCACGCGCCGTTCAATTCCTTGCCGTTTCAACAGGATATGCGCGCCGAAGCCCGATGAAATCACCCCGATCGAACCCAGAACCGAGCTGTCATCAGCATAAATCTCATCCGCAGCGGCGGCCAGCCAATAGCCCCCCGATGCCGCCACATCCTCGACAAACGCGATGACGGGAACGTCAAGCTCATCCGACAATCGCCGGATACGCGACCCGATCAAAGAGCTTTGCACGGGCGACCCACCGGGCGAGTTAATCTCAAGCGCGACGGCGGCTGGCTTACCCTTGCGAAAGGCTTTCTCAAGCACAGGGGCCAGCGTGGTATCGGACATTGACCCACGCCCGGCCATCCCGATAGCGCCAGAAAGGCGCACAACGGCCACGACAGGGTGTTTCTTTATGAAGGGCAGGCTGAGTTTCATGGGTGCCGATGTAGAGTGCGCCCAACCGGTAAACAAGGGACCGCCGTTGCGGAATGCGCAACCCGAACAGATTTCGTTAGGTCAGAGGACAAAAATACAACTCCTGTCTGCCGCTTAGCTGCGGATGCGCCAGCCGGTTTTGAATATCCAGCCAATGATGCCAAGGCACAGGCCGGTAAAGAGAAGAATTGCCAGAAGGCTAAGCCCGATTGGCACATCCGCCATTCCATAAAAAGACCATCGAAACCCCGAAATCAGATAAACCACAGGGTTGAACAGGGTGACTGTCTGCCAAACCGGCGGCAGCATCGAGATCGAATAAAACGTGCCGCCAAGAAAAATCAGCGGCGTCACAACAAGTTGCGGAACCAGAGACATCTGCTCGAAATTGCTGGCCCAGATGCCGATGATAAAGCCCAGCAGCGAAAAGCTTAGGCAGGTGAGGATCAGGAAAGCGGCCATCGCAATCGGGTGCTGGATACGCAAATCCACAAAGAACGAGGCTGTCACAAGAATAACCACACCAACAAACAACGCTTTTGTTGCCGCCGCGCCCACATAGCCAATCACGATCTCGATAAAGTTAACAGGAGCTGAAAGCAGTTCGTAAATTGTGCCAAGAAATTTGGGGAAGTAGATACCAAAGGACGCGTTCGATATGGCAAGCAGCACGACTGACAACATGATCAGCCCCGGCACGATGAAAGCGCCATAAGAAACCCCTTCGACCTCTTGGATGCGGCTGCCGATAGCAGTGCCAAACACCACGAAGTACAGCGATGTCGAAAGGACCGGAGACAGAAAGCTCTGCGCCAGGGTGCGAAAGAACCGGGCCATTTCAAACCGGTAGATGGCAGAAATGGCAGACCAGTTCATGCGGGTTCTCCCGACACCAGATTGACAAAAATCTCTTCTAGGCTCGACTGCCGGGTTTGCACATCACGCAAAACCAGACCAGCCTGCGCCACGTCGTTCAACAAGGCGGTGATCCCTGTACGGTCTGCGTTGGTGTCATATGTGTAGACAAGCGCATCGCCACTGCCGTTGAGCTCAAGGTTATGGGCCGCCAGACTTTCCGGAATAGACTGGATCGGCTCGGTCAACATCACCTCAAGGTGTTTTTTGCCCATCTGCGCCATCAAAGTGTCTTTGTCCTGCACCAGCAGCAATTCACCCTTGTCGATGACGCCAACGCGATCAGCAATCGCTTCGGCCTCTTCTATGTAATGTGTAGTTAGGATGATGGTGACACCGGACCGTTTCAGTTCGGCCACAATCTCCCACATATCCTTGCGCAGTTCGACATCCACACCTGCGGTTGGTTCGTCCAGAAACAGCACCCGCGGTTCATGCGCCAGCGCTTTGGCAATCATCACCCGGCGTTTCATACCTCCGGACAGCTCTTTGATCGCGTTCTTGCGCTTTTCCCAAAGGGACAGTTTGCGCAGGATGTCTTCGATCCTCTCGTCGTTTCGGCTCAACCCGAACAGGCCGCGCGACAGGCGCACCGTGTTCCAGACCTTCTCGAACGGCTCAAGGGCAATTTCTTGAGGCACCAATCCAATCATCCGACGCGCGGCGCGAAAATCAGTTTGAATATCGTGGCCGCCTACCGTCACTGCCCCCGAGGTCGGCGTGGTGATGCCGCAAATCGTCGAAATAAGCGTTGTCTTGCCCGCCCCGTTGGGCCCCAGCAGCGCCAGAATTTCCCCCTGCTCGATATCCAACGAGACACCTTTCAACGCCGCAAACCCGTCGGCGTAGGATTTGCGCAGGTCCTTGATAGATAGAATGGTCGTCATGCAGGTTCCTTATTCTGGCGGCGACCCTAACCCGCTCGTCGCGCACAGAACAGGTCAATTCCGCACATCGTCCTGCGCTTTTTTGAATTGGAGGAGCCTGTGTTGCGTACAACTGGGGTCTTGCAATTCGCGGTCGATCCCGAAACCCTGCGCCAAAATGAAAGGGGCACAATGCTGAACGGTTACAGGATCCTAGAGTTCGAGGGGCTGGGCCCGGCTCCTTTCGCAGCGATGTTGTTGGCGGATATGGGCGCAGACGTCATAACCGTCCACCGAAAGGGGCAAGCCGTAACGCCCGGCATGCCAGAGCGTTCGGTGCTCGACCGCGGCAAACGGTCGATTGATCTGAATCTAAAAGACGCAGGCGATCTTGAGATTGCGAAACGCCTGATCGCACGGGCCGATGGGCTGATCGAAGGTTTTCGCCCCGGCGTTATGGAGAAACTCGGCCTAAGCCCCAAAGAATGTCATGCGCTGAACCCAAAGCTGGTCTATGGCCGGATGACCGGCTGGGGTCAGGACAGCCCCCTTTCAGACGCTGCCGGACATGATCTGAACTATATCGCCCTGTCCGGTGCGCTTTGGTATGCGTCTCAACCGGGTCAGCCCCCACAAACACCGGCAACGCTTGTTGGTGATATCGGCGGTGGGGCTTTGTATCTTGTTGCGGGCCTTCTGGCAGGGCTTCTGAATGCGCAAAAAACGGGTGATGGAACGGTGGTCGACGCCGCAATCTATGACGGCTCGGCCCATATGATGAACGTGCTGATGAGCCTTGGTCAGACTAGCAACCTGTCGGAATCGCGCGGGCAGAGCCTGCTGGATGGCCCTCATTGGAGCCGGACCTACACCTGCGCCGATGGCGAGTTCGTAACGGTGCAGTGTCTGGAACCCAAATTCTACGCACTGTTTCTGCAAAAACTGGGCTTGTCCGAAGACCCTGACTTCCAGCAACAATACAATCGCGCAATCTGGCCTGCCCTCACACAACGCCTGACCGAAATCTTTGCCAGCCAACCGCGTGATCATTGGGCAGATCTCTTCGACGGCACCGATGCTTGCGTCGCGCCCGTCCTCAGCCCGACCGAAGCATATGCCCACCCGATGAACATTGCCCGCCAAACATGGCAGAGAGCCGAGGGTGCCTTGCAAGCTGCTGCGGCGCCAAGGTTCTCAACCGCCGCATGGCAGCCCAGGCCCAGCCCCGCCCGCGGGGAGCACCGTCAGGAAATTTTGAATGAACTTGACACACAAATCCCACATGACCCTTCGCAGGGCTGACGATCCGATAGGATAGGCTTGGGCCCGGTTGCGAAGAGTTCTGATTTACCGCCCGCGAACCGTGTCTATCATCAACTGAACATTCTCTGGGTCAGCATCCGGCGTGATCCCGTGGCCAAGGTTGAAAATATGCGGACCATTCGAGAATGCCTGAACGATCCGCCGTGTCTCGTCCACCAAAGCCTGCCCGCCGGTCACCATATGGGACGAGGCCAGATTGCCCTGAACGCAGCCATCAACCTGCACATGCTCGGCCGCCCATCCCGGCGACACCGAATTGTCAAGCGCAACGCAGTCCACACCGGTTGCCTTGGCGAAACCGATATAGCCATCCCCGGCTTCACGGGGGAAGCCGATCACCGGGATACCGGGATGGCGTGCCTTGATGGCTTGCGTAATCACCCGACAAGGCTCGACCGCGTATTTCTGAAATGCGTCACCCTTCAGCGATCCGGCCCAGCTGTCAAAGATCTTGACCACCTCGGCCCCGGCGTCGATCTGGGCCGAGAGATATTCGATCGTGGCCAGCGTGATCCGATCCAACAGCGCCTCGAACAAGGCGGTGTTTCCCTCGCGCAGCGCATGGGCCGCGCCTTGATCCGGAGTGCCGCGCCCTGCGATCATGTAGGTCGCCACCGTCCAGGGCGCACCCGCGAACCCGATCAGCGTCGTCTCGGACGGCAGCTCTTTCGAAAGGATGCGCACCGTTTCATAGACCGGCGACAAAGTCTCATGAATGGTCTCAACCGGTTTAAGCGCGTCAAAGTCCGATTGCTGCGTGATGGTCGACAAGCGCGGGCCTTCTCCTGTCACGAACCACAACTCAGCACCCAGCGCCTGTGGCACCAACAAAATGTCTGCAAACAGGATGGCCGCATCGAACCCATAGCGTCGGATAGGTTGCAGCGTGACCTCGGCCGCCAGTTCGGGGTTGTAGCACAGCGACAGGAAATCGCCGGCTTGCGCGCGGGTTGCGCGATATTCGGGCAGATACCGTCCGGCCTGACGCATCATCCAGATTGGCGGCACATCCTGCACCTCACCCGCCAGCGCCCGCAGCAGTTTCTTTGTCTCGGCCATATTTGCCCCCAATCGTCTCGGTTAACCGAACGGGTCCGTCTTCGGCGGCAATTTGTCAAGCTCTGCCCCCATTGTCAGGGCAATGTGACGCGACTAAAGCTTGGCATATGACACTGACCCTGCCCAATCCCGACTCGCCGCTGAAAATCGGCACACGTGGTTCGCCACTGGCCCTGGCGCAAGCCTATGAGACCCGGCAAAGGCTGGGTGCGGCCTTTGACCTGCCGGACGATGCATTCGAAATCATGGTAATCAAAACCACGGGCGACAACCGGGCGATGATCGAAGCGGACCGACCTTTGAAAGAGATCGGCAACAAGGGTCTGTTCACCAAGGAAATCGAAGAAGCGATGTTGCGCGGCGCAATCGACATCGCGGTGCATTCCACCAAGGACATGCCGGTGCAACAGCCCGAGGGGCTGGTGTTGGACACATTCCTGCCGCGCGAGGATGTGCGCGATGCGTTTATCTCTCCCAAACTCAATTCGATCCACGATCTGCCAAAGGGTGCAGTGGTCGGCACCTCATCACTGCGCCGCCGGGCACAGCTGCTGAACCGGCGGCCCGACCTGAAAGTCGTTGAATTTCGTGGCAACGTGCAGACCAGACTGAAGAAACTGGCGGATGGTGTGGCCGATTGCACCTTTCTGGCCATGGCTGGCATCCGCCGCCTGAATATGGAAGACGTGCCCGCCACGGCGATTGCACCAGAACAGATGCTACCGGCCATCGCGCAGGGCACAATCGGCATCGAACGCCGCAACGACGATTCCCGCGCAGCGGGTATGCTTGCGGCAATCCACGATACCGAAACCGGTCAACGCCTGATCGCTGAACGTGCCTTGCTGGCGGCGTTGGATGGGTCTTGTGAAACACCCATTGCCGGTCTGGCCGAGATACAGGGCGGCACCCTGCGCCTGCGCGGCGAAGTGCTGCGCCCGGATGGTTCCGAGGCGATTTCCGAAGACTTCTCCGGCACCATCGCCGATGCAGCGGAAATGGGGCGCAAAATGGCAGAGTCGCTTCTGAGAAAAGCGGGGCCCGGCTTCTTTGATTGGAGAAATTGAGAAAAATTTGAGTAATGTGAACTACTTCACTGTAGATTCTCTGCCAATCTGGCATCAAGGTGGCATACCGATGAGATCAGGGGGCTGTCTCAATAAAGTCGAAAGTTTTTTCAGTATATTCGCTTAAGTGGTATTCGAGGGGGCGAGATTGCACCAAACTGCTGATCGGTTGGGGCCGCTGTCATATTTCGACAGCGGCCCATTTCTTTTCTCTGAGGTGCGTCACGCTGCGCTGATTGCGTCTACTGCCTTTTCGACGGCTGCACGGGTTTGTTCCAAATCAGCCTCGGTAACTGCCAAGGACGGGTAAAGCTTGCCGGGGGATTTGAAGATTCCGTGCGCGCGCAACGTATCGTTGTAGAGTGTGTTGCGGTGTGGATCGTCATGTTTCGCACTGCGATAGTCACGACAGGCAGCATCGGTAAAGTAGATATCAAACAGTGTCTCATCGCCGCAAATCTGATGCGAAATACCCGCCTTTGTCAGCGCATCCACCTGCATCTGCTGCAATACCGCACCCGTCGCACGCAATTGGTCATAAACGCCGTCGCGCCGCAGAATCTCCATGGTCTTGAGACCCGCGACCGATGCCACGGGATTGCCGGACAAGGTCCCCAACTGCATCAGCCAGCCTTCCTCACCTACCTGAGTCTTGTCGAAATGTTTCATGATCTCAGCACTCGCGCCCAATGCAGCCAGAGGGAAACCACCGCCGGTAATCTTACCAAGGGTACAGATATCCGGCGTGACGCCGTATTTTTCCTGCGCACCGCCATAGGCCAGACGGAACCCGGTGACGATCTCATCAAAGATCAGCAGCACATCGTGTTTGTCGCACAGATCCCGTAGCCCCTGTAGATACCCGGGCAAAGGCGGAATGATCCGTTGCAGCGGCTCGACCATGATCGCGGCGACGTCATCATGTTCATCCAGCAGGGTCGACACGGCATCCAGATCGTTGAAGGGCGCGATCAGCATTTGGTCGGCCACACCTTCGGGGATACCGGCGCTATCGGGTACGGCCTGTGGAAAGTTGACCTGCCGGCTTGGGGCAAGGCTCATCTGCGCCTCGGCACTCATCCCGTGATAACCGCCTTCGAATTTAAGAATCTTGTCGCGGCCGGTATAGGCGCGGGCCAGGCGGATTGCGTACATGTCCGCCTCACCACCCGACGCGACAAAGCGGATTTGCTCGCAGCATGGAACCGCGTCAACAATCGCCTCGGCCAGTTCGATGCCTTTTGCGTTGTTGGCAAAGAAGGTCATGCCTTTGGGCAGTTGTTCCAGCACGGCCTCAATCACTTCGGGGTGGCCATGACCCAGCAGCATCGGACCCGAGCCAATCAGATAGTCGATAAATTCATTTCCATCCTCGTCCCAGACATGGCTGCCTTCGCCACGTGCAATGATGATACCGGGGTCGAAATTGCCAAATCCCCCGGCGGGCAAGACGGCGTTCGCTCGGTCGATCCATTCGGCTTGAGTATTGATTTTCAGCATTTCACACGATCTCCGATACAGGGGAACCTAGGATATCCGGGTCTGGCGCAACACCTAACCCCGGCCCGTCCGACGGGGCAATCCTGCCATTCACACGGTTTGGCGCATCCGGGCAGATGCGCGGCGCAACATAAGACGACAGATCACAGGTGTTCAACAAAGATCCGTGTGGAGTCGACGCCGCAAAGTGCAGTGACGCCGCCGTCACGATGTCTGACCCCCAGGTGCATTCGGCACAGATCTCGGCCCCCAGATGGACGGTCAGGTCGCGCGCGCGCCGCATGGCTGAAAGCCCACCGAACTTGGACAGTTTCAGCGCCACCGCGTCCAGACAACCCAATTCGTGCGCGCGCAAAAGCGAGGCCAGATCATATGCGTTCTCGTCGATCTTCATCGGTAATCCAGTTGCCTGCCGAACAGCAGCACAGTCCTCAAGCGTTTTGCAGGGCTGTTCCAGCATGATGTCCAGATGGGCAACCGCCCGTCCCGTGCGCGTTGCTTGCAGCCGCGACGCCCCGCAATTCCAATCGCCATAAACCAGCGGCCCCTGCCCCACGGCCTCACGCACCTTGATCAGACGTTCGGCATCGGCCTGCCAGTCGCCTTCGACACCCAGCTTGACCTGAAACTGGCGAATGCCGGACTGGTAAGCCGCCTTGGCGATCCGGGCCATTTCATCCGGCGCGATGCAGGTGATCGAGTGGTAAAGCGGCATATCCTTCCGCGTCCGTCCACCCAGCAGAGCATAAACCGGCTGACCCGTGGCCTTCCCGAACAAGTCCCAAAGGGCGATATCGACGATGGATTTTGCATATTGGTGACCCGGAAGAAATCCGTCCAGCTTGCGCATCGGCGCATCCACACCAAACGGGGACATTCCAAGGATTTCCGGCCCCATTTCCGCAACAGCAGCCGATACTCCACCGGCATATGCAGGCAGGTAATGGGGAATTGGGCAAACCTCTCCCCAGCCTTTCAAACCCGTATCCGTCTCAAGGCACAGGACTTGAGAGGTCACGATCGCGCAGGTCTTACCCTCGGCCATGTGATAGGTTTCATGGCTGGTCAGGTCGACGGACCAAAGCGTTATCTTTTTAATTTTCATTTATATATTCCAACCGGTTCACCCAACGCGTCTTCGTCGGGATACACGCCAAGTCCGGGAACCTCGGGCAGGTGCAAGTGACCGTCGGTATTGCGAGGACCGCGTCCACCGGCAATGTCCACTGTGATCATGTCCTGACAGGCCCAGACGGCGTGGCAGTTTTCGTCGGGAATGGTCGCGGCCAGGTGCAGCGCCTCGGTATCGGCCAGGACCGAGCCGCCGGTGGCCATCACGAACATGTCGATGCCATGCGCCAGCGCGATATCCCGCATCCGCGCAGCTTTGGTCAGCCCGCCAACACGGTTCAGCTTGATCCCGAACACCTCAGCCAGCCCATCGCGCGCAATACGGGCGGCATCTTGCAAGGTGACAAGGCTTTCATCCACCGAAACGGGCGAGGCATGACGGCCCGATATCGCCGCGATATCGTCCAGCGTTTCACACGGCTGTTCGAATATTACGTTCAGGTCCTCACAGGCGCTCATCACCCGCAGGGCCTGTTGCCGGGTCCAACCCCGGTTGACATCATAGAGGACGATCTCACCCGGTTTACGGATGCTCTCGACATCGCGAACGCGGGCGATATCGCGTTCAACATTACCGCCGATCTTTACCGAGTGTGCGACATACCCACGACTGCGATACCGATCGATCACCGTGCGGGTTTCTTCGATGGTTTTCGCCCCCACCGAGGACGCAATCGGGCGCGGCGTGCGCGACCCTCCGCCCATCAGATCGGCAATTGGCAACCCCGCAGCCTGCCCTGCAATATCCCAGCAGGCCATATCGATTGGACTTTTGGCATAGAGGTGGCCGGGCAAGGCGGTATCCATCGCGCGCTCAACCTCCAGCAGCTTGCGCGGATCAAGGCCCAAAATGAACGGGGCCATCGTCTGAATGCCTGCACGGATGCCCGGGCCATGCGCGGGCACGTAAGTATGCCCCCAAGGGGTACCTTCACCCCAGCCGACCACCCCTGCATCAGTTTCAATCTTTACAATCGTTGCGTCGAGCGTTTCGAACTTCAGCCGTCCGCCGGACAACCAATAGGGATGTTCCAAAGGCAGGTCGACTTGGTAAACGGTGATCGATTTTATCTTCATGACACATATTCCGCCACCGGCGCACCCAGGCTTTCGAAATCAGGCTTCACACCAAGTCCAGACGCATCCGGGGCATAAAGCTTACCATCCTGCGACATTGCCCCGCCAATTCCGGTGGATCGCGTATTGTAGTTAACCAGATCGGTTGTGTTCTGAAGATATTCGGGCGGGGTGGAGGCGGCAAAATGCGCAACGACCGAGGTCGCGATCTCTCCGCCCCATGTATCCTCGCTGACCACGGGAATTCGGTTATCAATCAGATAGTCCCGCACCCGCCGCGCCTTACTGAGCCCGCCGAGGTTCGAAATTTTCAGACAGCAAATCTCGGCCCCGCGATCCGCAACGATCCGCTGGGCCATCTGGATGTCGGTAACACATTCATCCAGCTTCATCGGCTGTTCAGCCACGCGGCGCACTTGCTGGCATTCCTCGTAGGTGCGGCAGGGCTGTTCCAGTATGAAATCCAGATCGCGCGTGGCACGGGCGACCCTGATCGCATTGTCAACGCGCCATCCCTGATTGGCATCGGCCATCGCCTTTTCGCCCGGTTCAAGCAACGGCACGGTGGCGCGTATCCTGTCAATGTCGCTGGCCCAGTCGCCCCCGACCTTGATTTGAAACTGCCTGTAACCCTGATCGCGACAGGCGTTCATCTCGGCCACGGTCTCATCCACCGCTTTCTGCGGCGCGACCCGGTACATCGGTGCGCCATTGGTCAGTTTGCCGCCCAGCAGCATCCAGACCGGCTGATCGCAAGCTTGCGCTAGAATATCCCAGCAGGCCGCATCAAACGGCGCCTTGGCATAGCCGTGACCCCGCACCAGATGGTCCATCAGTTGCTCGATCCGACCTACGTGCCGAGGATCCTCCCCCAGGAGTTTCGGAGCGACCAGCCGCGCCAGCGACGCGACGCCTTGGGAATACGCGACCATGTAGTTTTCACCGCAAGGTGTGAACTCACCACATCCCTGCAACCCGGCATCGGTGTCGATTACCACGACCGAGGCTATGGCTGTTTCAATCGCATTGCCCGCGCCCCAGACATAGGCACCACCCACATAGGGCAGCCCGGTCTGGTAGATGCGGATGCGGGTGATTTTCATGCGGCATCCAATGTCATGGGATCACCACTATGTTGCCGATATGCTGTTTTGCGATGAAAGCAGCCTGAGCGTCGCGCAGGTCCTCTAACGGATAGGTTGCGGCAAGGGCGGGCTTGATCTGACCGGTCTCGATGTATTTCACGATGTTCCGCATTACCTGCGGGTCGATCACGGTCGAGCCGGTAAACGTCAGGTCACGCAAGTAGAAAGTGCGCAAGTCGAACTTGACCATCGGACCAGCAATCGCGCCGGAGCAGGTATAGCGCCCGCCGCGTTCCAGAATGTCGATCAGATTCGGCCAGTATGGCCCGCCAACCACATCCGCGACCACGGTTACCTTTTCTTCACCAAGGGCCGCGCGCAGGTTTTCTGGCGCACGGGGCAGGATGCGATCCGGTCCCAGCTTGGCCACGTCAGGGTGCTTGATCCCGGACGCCATCGCAATCACCCGCGCACCGCGCCGTTTGGCAAGCTGGACCAGAGCACCGCCCACACCGCCCGAGGCGCCGGGCACCAGCACCGTATCGCAGTCCGCCACGTTGGCGCGGGTCAGCATGCCTTCGGCCGTTGAATAGGAGCAGGAAAACGTCGCCAGTTCGGCATCTGACAGGTTCGATTCGATTGGAAGCGCGTTCACCGCAAGCGTTGTCGCATATTCGGCAAAACCACCATCGCGCTCCGAGCCATAATAGCCTGTCTTGTCCATGTTTTCCGGATCATCCGGGTCGCGCAGCCAACCATCTGTGATGACGCGTTGACCGATGCGTGCGCTGTCGACACCTGCACCAACAGCTACGATTTCCCCGCAGATATCGGCCCCCTGAATGCGCGGAAAGGTGATCGGATTGCCGCCCCATGTCGGGTCGTCCTCACCCACCTTTTCAAACGCACCGCCGGTTGTCGCGTCTGTGACGGTCTTGGAATACCATCCCGACCGCGTATTAACATCGGTATTGTTCAGACCACAGGCGGCGACCTTGATCAGCACCTCGCCTGCCGCGGGTTCAGGGCGCGGCCAGTCGGTGTGCAGCACCATTTGCTCTAACCCGCCATGGCCCATGGTGACCATGGCCTTCATCGTATTTGGCAGGGCCATCAGGCGGTCTCGAATGCCGCGTCAGTGCGCGGCAGCAGGCTTTGCGGATCATAGGCGGGTTCGCCTAGCACACGCGCGGTACGGGGTTTTCCGTGGATCACGACCTGCAGTGCGGTTCCGGGCCGCGCCGCCTGAGGATTGAGATAGGCAAAGGCCAGGATCTTGCCGATCGTATGGCCATAGGCAACCGAAGCGGTCGATCCCACAACGCGCCCATCCAGCATCACGGCTTCTCCGCCATGCCCGTCGGCCACGCCGTCCGGCTCGATCTCAAGATACGCGCAGATCCAGGGCAGATCGGTGTTAAGGGTTTTCTCTTTGCCCAGATAGTCCTTATCGGTGCGGGCAAAGCGCAGGACGTCGGCCTCGGCCAGAGTGACCTCATTGGTCAATTCCCCCGCACCTTTGAAACCCTTCTCCATCCGCATCACGTTCATGGCAAAGCTGCCATAGTCGGCGATGCCATGCGGCTCACCTGCAGCCCAAAGCGCGGAGTAGACGTCAAAGCACGCAGCGTTGGGCATGTGGAGTTCCCACCCCAACTCACCGGCATAGGACATGCGGAAGGCCCAGACCTGATGCCCCGCAACAGTGATTTCCTGTGCGGACAGCCAGCGGAACCCGGCATTGGTTAGGTCAGCATCGGTGCAGCGCGCCAACACATCGCGCGACCGGGGACCGTTCAGCGACAAGGCCGACCAATCAGCGGACAACGCCGTGATCTGCACATTCTCATCTGCGCGCTGTTGCGCAAGGTGATCCAGCAGGCGTTGTTCGAAGAAGGCCGCACAGACCAGATAGAACCGATCCTCAGCCATGCGAACGATAGTGGTCTCCAACTCGATCCGGCCGCGCCGGTTCAGCATGTGGGTCAGGGTGATCGAGCAGACCTTTTGCGGCATCCGGTTGGCTGTCAACCGGTCCAGCAGGGCGTAAGCGTCTGGCCCCGAAACCTCGACTTTAGTGAAGGCGGTGACATCCATGATCCCGACGCGTTCACGCACCGCCTTGACCTCGGCCGCGACCATGTCGTCGGCGGGCGTCCGGCGGAAAGAATATTGATCACGCTGCTCGACGCCATCCCGCGCAAACCAGCGGGGGCGTTCAAAGCCGTAGACTTCTTCATGCACCGCGCCTTTGGTTTTCAACAGCTCATACAGTGGCGACGGCTTGATTGGACGCCCCGCAAGCCGGTTGAAATGGGGAAACGGGATTTCATGGCGCAGGCAGTAGTCTTCTTCGGCCTTGATTACCTGCCACTCCTTATTGGCATAGCTGCCAAAGCGCCGCGGATCGAACTCACGCATTGAGATATCGGCGGCCCCATGCACCATCCAGCGCGCCAATTCGCGGGTCAGGCCGGGACCCCAACCGATCCCGATCTGCGTCCCGCAACAGCACCAGTAGTTCTGAACGCCCGGCGCAGGCCCAATCAGCGGGTTTCCATCGGGGGGATGCGAGATCGCCCCGTGCACATCGCGCTGGATGCCCAGCTCGGCAAAGATCGGCATTCGGTTCAGGCTTTCCTCAAGCCATGGCATCACCCGGTCATAATCCGCATCGAAAAGCCAGTTTTCATATTCCCACGGGCAATGATCGTGCCAGACCGAATTCGGATTCTCTTTCTCATAGATTCCGATCAAGCCACGCTGCTGCTCCATCCGGATATAGCCCGAGACCTTGCGGTCATCGCGGATCACCGGCAGCTCCTTATCGAGGTTCTGAAACTCCGGTACAGGCTCGGTCACGAAGTAATGGTGCGTCATCGAGGTCATTGGGAGTTGCAGCCCCGACCATTCGCCCATTTGCCTTGCATAGGTGCCACCGGCGTTCACCACGTGCTCACAGGTGATGGTGCCATGTTCGGTTTCAACCACCCATTCGCCACTTTCGGCCTGGGTAATGTTGGTTGCGCGGCAGTTGCGGACGATGCGAACACCTTTCTGACGTGCCCCGGCTGCCATCGCCATGGTCACGTTGGTCGGGTCAACATGGCCGTCATCGGGCGTGTATAGCGCACCCAGAACGCCTTCGAGATTGTAGAACGGGTGCAGAGCGGCCACCTTCTCAGGGCCGACAAGTTCGATATTGAACCCCAACGACCGGCCCACCGACAAAGTGTGGCGCAGCCAGTCCATCTCATCCTCGGTATAGGCCAGACGGAAGGACCCGCAGCCATGCCATGTTACCGGTTGACCCGTTTCAGCCTCTAACGCGCCCGAATACAGCCCGATATTGTAGTCGACGCATTTGCCCAGCCCGAAACTTGACGTCGAATGCGTGATCTGGCCCGCCGCGTGCCAGGTACTGCCGCTGGTCAGTTCAGCCTTTTCCAGAAGAACGGTATCGTCACCCCAGCCTTCATGCGCCAGGTGATAGGCCAGACCGACCCCCATGACACCTCCGCCCACGATGACGACGCGAGCATGTGACGGCAGATTCTTCTCGGACATGATTTTTCCTCTTCCCGAGTCGCGTTTCTGCTCGACAGGCTAATTCCACATTTGTACCATCGTCAATCATGAATGACACAAATGTATCATATACAGTTCTAGACAGACTATCCCGCGAATGGGATGCCTTGACGCCCGAAGCGCAGAAAGCCGCGCGTTACGTGCTGGAAAACCCAACGGATGTCGGGGTTTCGACCGTGCGCGAGATCGCCGAAGCCGCCAACGTAAAGCCAAACACGTTCGTGCGCATGGCCCAGCAAGTAGGCTTTGAAGGTTACGAGGATTTCCGCGCGCCATTCCGCGACGCGATTCGCAAAGGCACGGTGTCGTTTCCCGACCGCGCCCGCTGGCTGCAGGATATCGGAAAGTCCGGCGAACTGGGTGGCCTCTATGCCGACATGGTCGGAGCCGCGATCCGCAATATCGAAGAAACCTTTGCAGGGATTGATGCCCAGCGCCTTGAGAAAGCAGCCGAAACGATCTGGACTTCGCGACAGGTGTTCACGCTGGGTGTCGGCGTCAACAATTCGAACGCGCGCAATTTCACTTATCTTGCCTCGACGGGCATGAAGCAATTCCATGCCATCCCCAGACCCGGTTCCACCCCGGTGGACGATCTGGCCTGGGCTGATGAACAGGACGTGCTGATTGCCATTACATGCCATCCTTACCGCACCGAGGTAATTGAGGCGATCAAACTGGCGCGGCAACAAGGTTTAACGGTCATCGGCATTTCCGACAGCCCTGCCAGTCCGGTCATACTGAACGCGCAGCACGGTTTTGTCGTGGCCGCCGACACGCCGCAATTCTTCCCGTCTTCCGTTTCGACCATTGCTTTGCTGGAAACGCTGCTGTCCTTCGTGATTGCGCTTTCCAGCGATGAGATCGTCGAGCGCGTGGCACGATTTCACCAACGCAGACACCAACTAGGCCTCTACGCGGAGGAGCCCGAATGAACGCACCGCTGACTCATTCCCTGGACGCCCGGTACTATACCGATCCTGCAATTTTCGAGCGCGAGATGCAGGGGCTTCTGGCGCGAACGTGGCAGTTTGCAGGCCATGTGGCGCAGGTGCGGGAAACAGGCGATTACTTTGCGTTCGAGATCGCCGGGCAGAACTTGTTCTGCATCCGCGGACGCGATGGAGAAATCCGCACTTTCTACAATGTCTGCCAGCACCGCGCACATGAAATGGTGACGGGTGCGGGTAATACCCGCGTCGTCGTCTGCCCTTATCATGCATGGACGTATGAGCTGTCCGGTCAACTGCGCGCCGGACCAAACATCAAGTCTGTACCTGGCTTTGACCGCAGCGCGATCTGCCTGACCGCGGTCCGGACCGAGGTGTTCAATGGTTTTATCTTCGTCAATCTCGACGACAACGCCGCCTCGATGGATGAGTGGTACCCCGGCGTGCGCGAAGAAATCCACGCATTTGTGCCTCAGATTGACGATCTCGAACCATTGGAATGGGTCGAGATACCCGAAAACTGCAACTGGAAAGTCAGTGTCGAGAATTACTCGGAATGCTATCACTGCCCGACCAACCATCCGACCTTTGCCGAAGGTGTGGTTAAACCTGAAACATATGACATCCAGCCCGACGCGAACGGCGGTTATGTCCTGCGTCACACAACCGAATGTCAGAGCCTCGACAAGATGACCTATCCTATCGACCTGACGGTACCACACGCGGGCGATTATCAGTCTTGGTTCCTTTGGCCGATGTTTTCGTTCCAGTGCTACCCGGGTAATGTGTTGAACACTTATCACTGGCGCGCGAAGGACGCGGACCACTGTACCGTGTTCCGGGGATGGTACACCGAGGGTGGTTCGGAAAGCGCAGTGATCCGGCAACTGGCCGTTCAGGATCGGGAAACCACGGTTGAGGAAGACATCAGGCTTGTTGAAAGCGTCCACCGTGGCCTCAAGTCCCGCGGCTATCGCCCCGGTCCGCTGGTGCTGGATCCGGGATGCGGGGTGATGTCAGAACATTCAATCGCCCGGCTGCAACAGTGGATGCGCGAAGCCGTAGATTAACACGCCAAGGGGTCTGCCCGACCACCACTAAGAACGGACATCTTTGGCGTCGATTTCCTGTGCTTTCGTCAGCAAAGCCGCGTAATTCCAGCGCTGGAGATCAGAAAACAACTGTTTCAACCTAACTAGAAGGGCGCAGGGACGCTTTCACATGTTGTCGCTGAATGTTTGACTGCTCTCGGTGTTAGCTGGCATCCAACACTTTACGGGCAACGCGAAAACACTCCAGCGCCTGCGGAACACCGCAATAGATGCCGACAACGTGAATGATGGCCCTGATTTCCTCTTTTGACACACCGTTGTTGATCGCGCCTTTGCAGTGGATTTCCCATTCATGCATTTTACCCAAGGCACCAATCATCGCCAGGTTCATCATCGACCGGGTCTTGGCATCAATCACGTCATCGCCCCAGCCGAACCCCCAGCACCAGGCTGTCATCGCTTCTTGAAATGGGCGGGTGAAGTCATCGGCAGCTGCCAGGTTCTTTTCCACATATTCCGCACCCAAGGTGCCTTTGCGCTGCTCTAACCCTTTCAGAAAAAGGTCTTCGTCGAAAATATCGGCCATGAAAGGTCTCCGGTTCTTCAGTGCTTAATTGAAACAAATGCAAGTTTAGGGCTGCGGCGCAAGACCTTGCCGAAGGTGTCTTGTCGCAATCCAGTCGGCAGTGCTTTCTAAACGGTCGCCCATCGGTGCCGTGAAACCTCCACACCCCGATCTGGCAAAGGGCGCAACGCACGGCTGATTTTCCGGTCGCTAAGCATTTCTGGCCAACGTGACCGCGATGAACAAAAACAGTGAGAATTTTGACATGAACAAGACTCTGTTGACCGACCACGTTTCCAGCCTGTCAGGCCGGGTGCGGGAACTTGCCCCCATGCGGGTCCGTAACTTCGACGGCCTGACTGACGCGGTGGTGTCGGCATGAAGCTGGTTTGCGATCTCTCAGTCACCTCACACCCGCCGCGCAAGACCCCCACCCTATCGCTCGATTTCGAACGCCAAGTATACAGGCGCTTAGGGTCGCCTGTTGATCTGAGCTCAGTCCTGCATTTGACGCGAAACTCGCCCGCTTATCGCATTGGAGAGACAGGTACGCTAGAAAGTGTTGGCGCGAATACAATCCGTCGAGATCACGTTTATGGAACGGGCAGCTTCAAAGGCGCGTTGTTCGAACCCGAAGCAACGAACCTGCTGCACTATTCAAATGATTTCATGGCGCAATACTGGAGCGGGTACTGGTATAAGCCTGTATTCGCAGCTGGGCATACAGCGCCGGACGGCACCCCTACGGCGATGACGTGGAATTGCGCGGACACGACTGCCGGTCCCGACGGCGCGCGCGGGGGTCTTTTGGTGCGCGACAGTACCCCTGCAGGTGAATCAACAGTCAGCATCTGGTTGCGCGCAACTGCGCCAGTTGCGATGCGGTTCGGACATTCGGACCAAAGCTCGCGGATCATTAACATTTCAACAGAATGGAAACGTTTCAGCCACACTGGCGACCTACCCAACAGCCAAGGTCGTATCTTCATTCTAAGTGAGACAACAAATGAAGATATCGACGTCTATATTTGGGGTGCACAGGTCGAGTTTGGGGCAACCGCAACTTCAAACATAACATCCGAGGGCGGCGTTGCAGTACGCGGTTCGGATATGGCAGGCATTTTCGGTATCCATGGAACATTCAACGTCACGGTCATCTATGACGATTCAAGTCGGGATATTTTCAGGCTTCAAACGATCAGTGATGGATGGTGGCCTGCAATGACAAGAAAACACGTCAAGCGTATCCTAATCGAGTGATAAATAGCCTTCTTTCAAAGGTCCGTTTTGTAGGAGAGAGTGGGTAGGGCCGCAATCGCGGCCTCAAACGCGTGCTGAATTTCCCAGGTGGGACTTCGGGTGGTACTATAGGCAATTGCAGTTGACCCTCGACCGTCACGCTTGGTGGGTCAGGCGGCATACCAGCAGCACCCTCTGACCCGGGGCTTGTGGACCGACGTGCGCCTAATAATCCGGCTCACGGTTTATGGGCTTTAAGAAAACTAGGGCAACCGTAAAACAGGCCTAACAAGTTCTGGAAAAAGCGAAATAGAGATCGCTGGGCAGGCCGTCTATTATTCGTGATGAAACACTCAGATTGTTCTTTTCGCCTTCGTCAATAGGGTCATTTTCTTACACTCACAACACTGCGACCGCCTTGTTTTGCTTTGCACGTCCGCCGTCGCAATAGTCTTTCACAACGCGGCCAGGTTAGCTTGCGATTGGATGACAGATATGACACCCAGCGAACCAATTCGGGCGGGACGGGACGCTGGTGATGAGACGATTGATGATGGTTGGCACACCCCGCACAGGCACAACCCTGGCCCAAAGCTTGATCGCCTGCCACCCTGACGTCTTTTCGTTTCCCGAAACTCACTTCCTAACTGCGTCTATCAAACCGATAGGAGAAAAGAACGGCATTTTGGTGCGCCGCCCAGACAAGCTTGTTCAACGGTTTGTCGCCTCGATCGACGCGGGAAGGCACCACACTGAAGTCCTGCCCCGCTTTTCGCACCTTGATTTCATCAAGGCGCAAATCTGTCTTTCCCACGCCGCACGGTTTTGTTTGAACGCCTTGGATGTGCTGACGGAGTTGAACGGAAAAAACATCTGGCTCGAAAAAACACCGGCGCACCTGCGAAGGTTGAATTGGATTGTCGCTGCATCCACCGACAATCCGGTCACTGTTATTCACATGCTGCGCGATCACATGAGCACCGTTCCATCCATCGTAAAAGCCTCTGCGACTTGGGTAAACCCAATGGACGCCGATGGCGCATTGGCATTGTGGGAGGCCAACCTGCGCCACCACCAACGCTATCTGGGGGTCAAAAACCATGTTTTTGTCGACTACAACACTCTGGTCGACGATCCGCTGCAGGTCATGCAGGCATTGTTTCTAAACCTGGGGATGGACTACCACCCCCAGTTTCTGGAACGGCGCGTCGACATTTCCCAAACCCTTGTTCGGGCGGAGGAGGTGTGGAAAACAAACAACCTTGCCAGCCAAATCACAAAACGCAAAGTCGATACATCTGATGCTGATTTGGAGTCCGGAATTCGGCAACCATCCCCAAGCAGCATCGCGCTCTACCAAGACCTCTGTGCGGCCGCGTTATAGCAATCGCGTCTTTAAGCATACGACGCAACGGCCCGCGCCGGTGGCAGCCAATCTGCAAACCCCTATAGATGCAATATAATATCCGCTTGGAAAATGGGTGTTGACCAAAACGATGCCTCGGGAACAACCAATCCCCTCGCCACTTCGCGTTCGGCGTTTTCTACTGGAACACTTTTGGCACTTCCCCTAGTTGGACCATACTAAACCGCCTACCCTTGGGGATTTTACTGTGTATCGGAAAGTTTTCTCACGGAATCCCTATCGCAAGAAAAGCCATCCCAGAGACTTAATCAGAAAGTTGAGCCTTTTTTTCTTCGGCTCTGCGGAAATCGCTCTGATTCGATGGGTGCCAGCGTATCGAAATCGGATACGAAAGGGTTTGAAACGACCCGTTGATCTGATGGTAGTTGGGGCCCAAAAATCGGGCACAACCTGGGTTCATGAACAGCTGCAAAAGGCGCATCTTGCAAACGTTGCAGAAGAAAAAGAGTGCCATCACTTCGATCGCGGACGGATGGGAACAATTCATGCCTATCTGGACCAGTACACCGACGCATCCAATGACTTGCCCATCGTAGAAGTTGCACCCGATTATGGCCCGTTGCGCCGCTGGCGTATCGAAGCAATCCGCGCCTTGTTTCCCGATTTGCGCATTGCCTTTATTGCCCGAAATCCGGTTCAGCGGGCTTGGTCCGGGACGCGCATGGAAACATCTTTTGACCGAGGATGGGACCTTGCGCGGGTTCCGGTTCGCGATCTGGTGCAGCATCTTAGGCTGGGGCGGTCGATCAGCTATGGTAGCTATGCCGAGCAGATAAAACGATGGCGGTCCGTTTTTGGCCCTGATCGCGTGCAGGTGTTTCCCTTTGAATATGTTTCCGAAAAACCAGACGTGCTTCTCAGGCTACTTCTGTCGCATGCCAAAGGTCCGGTTCCCGAAAAAATCGAAAGGCTCACTGCTGCGGTTTTCTCGGGCAGTACGACCGTCCTTCCCGACGCCGTGCGAACAATATTGCAGCAAAACTATGTTGCCGAAATCGATCGTTTTGCTGCGGTGCTGGGTGGCGACGCCACGACCGACCCGTGGGACGGGCTGCTTGAAAAATGGCATCGGGACGCAGCCTCGATGACGCTGGGCGCTGAATGTGATCGCACCCTCCTTTTTCTGTGTGGATTCGCACCCAACTCCAGGGCCAACTCGTCAGGTCAAAAACTGGCTTACGCTAAGATCGTCGCGTTGGCAGCACGGTTTGGAAAAGTCAAAGTCATATATTTCTTGAACGAATTGGATTCCCTTGACCAGTTCGAGACGACTTGGCCTGAAAATGTTGAGGTCCTTCATGTCATCCGGATCACAAAGCGAGACAGGCTGATCGGTGCGCTTCGCTATCCCGGCCTGCCATTTTTCGCCTCTGCGCGGCGCGTGTCAGGAAGGGCGGTGATAGATCAATGCCTGACATCTCCGGAGTTTACCGACTTTTACGCTGATTTTACGCAAGGGCTTGCCGCCGTCTCGCCGGAAGATATGTCGCTGTTCACGTTTCGCCAGCATGACATCGTCTCGAAACTGTATGATCGCAAGGCGGAACAGGCTAAGAAAATCCAGGCGTGGCTTTTTACGCTGGAGAGTAAGAGAACGCGTGCCTGGCAAGAGAAAGCGTGGGGCTCGGTGATGCGCATCCGAACGCTGTCCCCTGAGGACGCGAGCCAAATAAGGGACAGTCACCCCGGAAAGGATATCAAGGCTGAACCGGTCCGGGGCACGTTCGATATGTCCCCGCTTCATCGGAATACTGACACGGTTGTCGCCGGAAGAATAGCATTCTGGGGCAACATGGCCCGTCAAGAGAACGCCGATGCCGTTGTTCATTTCGCCCGGAACTTGCTACCCTTGGTTCGCCAGTATGTCCCGACTGCCCGGTTCTGGATTGTTGGAGCCCATCCAACCCCCGAGGTTCAAGCCCTGGCCAGCGACGTCGTGCACGTCACAGGGTTTATCGAGTCACCGCTTGAGTTATTTTCGACGATTGATGTCGCCGTTGCGCCGCTGAGGCTTGGCTCTGGTGTGAAGATCAAAGTTCTTGAAACGCTTGAGGCGCAGATCCCAACGGTTGTTTCCCCCACAGGCGGAGAAGGTATCCCCAATCACCCTTTGCTGACCGTATGTCCCGACGACACGCGATTTGTGAACGCCGTTGTTTCGACCCTGAACAGTAGCAAATCAAAAAGATGCAAAAACACCGCCCAATACAATGCCTGCTGATGGGCAACACCACCCCATCCACAAATGCGCCGCCGCTGCCGGGCGGCTTGCAACCTTAACAGGCGTTCTTGCAGGGGTCGTTGAAAAATCAACGTGATGTCCCGCCATTGCGGGTGTGTTGAACCTGATTTATACCAAACAAAAACACTCCAAGGTTGTAGAAATGATCTTTCGGCAGGGACCCGTCGCGGTCATTATGACCTTGTACAAATGCGACCGGTTGGACCTGTTTGAGATCGCGCTGGCTTCGGTTGAGGTGCAACAAGGCCTCAATAGTCCGCCACGCATCTATTTGTGCTGTGACGGTCCTTTGCTGGACTCTCACGATGAATGGCTAGAGAATAATCAAACCCGTTTTTATCGGGTTATCAAGAACCAAAAGAACATCGGGCTTGCGGCCTCATTGAACCGGCTCATCGACAGCCTGGAAGACGAAGAATTTGTTTTCCGAATGGATGGTGACGATATTTCTGAACCCGAAAGGTTCAGCGTTCAGATCGGATTTATGCGCGACAATCCCGATGTTTCACTAGTGGGATGTCAGGCATGGGATATCGATGATACCGGGCAGAGAATTGCGACGCGCGACTTCCCCTTGAGCCGCGAAGGCTGTAGCAGATCGCTGACCAAACTTAATCCCGTTCTGCACCCTGCATATTGTATCCGGCGCAGTGTTTTAAAGAACCCTAGTATCCGCTACCCTATCGCTTATCTATCTGAAGATCTTGCTTTTCTTGTAACCCTCACCCAGCATGGCCTTGCTTTTGCCAATACGCCCGAACGCTTGTTGAGCTGGCGTTTGGGATCAGCCTTCTTCACACGGCGAAAATCTTTACGTCGGGGGTTGGCCGAACTGAAATGGTACTCTCGCGCTGTACGCTTAATACACGGGCTGATCACCTATCACTATGTCTACCCTATGGCGCGCTTGTCTCTGCGGATCATGCCGGTTGGCCTGCAACATAGGATCTACCAAAGCGGTTTTCGCAAAGCGTTGACCGGCAATCCGGTTCACAACGCGTGATGCATTGATACCATGCGCCAACTGTTTCAGCTTTTCCTCGTTTCTCTGCCATTCTGTGCAATGGCGAAACCCGGTCTGTTTGGCAACTTTGACGCCAACCTAGCGTTGTATCCATTCCTTGCTCTGGCCTTCCTGCTCATCTTGGACGGGTCGATCCGGGATGCTCTTCTCCGGCGTGGGCCCGAAGGTTTCCTACTGCGCGTGCTGGCAGTTCTCTTTTGTCTGGCAAGCGTAATGACCCTGTTTCACGGTGCTATTTTGCACGCAGAAGGGGTATCGGCCTATAATACAAATCCTCTGCACAAGGGAGTCATCACCAGTATTGTTCCCCTTTTCATTATTGTGCTGATCTGCACCAGCGTTGTGATCGGAGAACGCCTGCCACCTTGGACATTGCAGCGCTGGATAAACATGTCATTTTCGGTTCTGGTGGCTTACACATTGATGCAGATTGCGTCAGTGGTTGTAGCAAACCCCGTTTATTCCGCGATCTGGCCCATACTCGAAGGGGCCCGAGACAATCTTGGCCTCTCGTATATTCAACGATTTGGCCGGATCAACGGACCAACAACGGAGCCGGCCGAGCTCTCTAAGCTGATTATCGTCTATTTCCTACCGTGGTTTGTTTTCCCGGCATCTGGAAACATCCTATTTTCAAGGGTGATACTTGTGTTGGTGCTGGGCATCGCCTCACTGGCGCTGTCGGGTATTTTTCTGGTTCTGGTCGCGGTCGTGCTTATCCTGTTGTCGCAGCGCGTGCCCGGAGTCAAAAAGGCCGCTTTGATTGCAGCCGGATTGGCGGCGCTTGTCCCGGTTCTTTTGATCGGGGATGTTGTGTTCGCCCGGTTAATCGCCCGGGTTGCCGACATTCAAACAGACCCTTCGTCAATTATCCGCTTGTACTATAATCTGACAGCGGCCCAACTGGTTTGGGAACACCCGGTGTTCGGTATTGGATGGTCAAATGATATCTATTACTTCCCTCAACGGGTTGCCGATATCTCGTTCCTGTGGGAAGTGCGTGAAAATCTCGCCACCGGGGATGCGCTGACCGCGAAAAGCCTTTTCCTGCGGCTCAGCATGTACTTGGGCATACCGCTGATGTTTGGTTTGGTGGTGGCGATCATTGTCAGCCTGCGCAGTGCAGCAAAAACCTTACCAGAAACAGACGCGGCGCGGACCAGAACCACATTCCTTCTGCTGGGGGTGGCCTCGATCATCGACGGTGGCATCCTCACCTCATTCTACATGTGGTGTGCCCCTGCTTTGTGTCTTGGGGTACAGATGCGCCACAGACGAGAAGCCCGGTTTGTGCGTGAAGCAGGTAATCCCAACACTTTAAGCGAAGCTGTTGGATGAGATCGTTTGCTGCCCTTCTTTTAAGTGCGATGTCGCTTCGCGTTCTGGCCGCGGTTGCCTCGTATGTGAGCATCCTATTTTTAGGTAAGTGGCTGGCCGAAGATGACTTCGGACAGTTTGCGACAGTTCTCAGTTCGACCCTATTGCTCACGACGGTTGTGTCGCAGGGGGTTCCGATGGGATTGCTTCGGATTATAGGAGAGCTTAGGGCGACCAAGCGGCAACACCTGATCACAAGCGCCGTGGCGTCAACCTCAAGACTGCCGCTTGGCCTGTCATTCACGCTTTTTGCGGCCGCATGCTGCCTATGGCTGTTTTGCGAAGATAGCAGAGGAGGCTCGCCTAGCTCTGCCGTTGCGCTTTTGGCCAGCCTTTTCCTGTTGCCTTTCTATTTGATGGTCGAAATCAACGCGGCTGTCTTGCGCAGTTTCGACCATATAACCGCCGCATTGGCACCGCGCGATGTAGTTTGGCGGTTCGCTTTGGTTCCGCTGGCCTATTTCATGGCACAGAGTTTTACAGCAGGCGGGCAGTTCTTGCCGCTGCTTTTCTCCTCAATCGTTGTTTTGGCGATTCTGGTAGCGCTTCAGAGACGTCTGATCAGAAAGCTGCTGGTGGGAGTACGGCAATCCCCCCGCAACAGGGCCGAAAGCACTTTTGCTTTCGGGCAGAACCTGTCGATGGTTACGCGCCGGGTTTGGGTCACAAACATAGCCACAATAGGGATCAACAATCTGGATATCCTCGCGGTGTCGGTGCTCATTTCAACTCAGGACACCGGCCCGTACTTTGTGGCATCGCGAACAGCGGCGCTGGTGTCGTTCACGCTGAATGCAGTTAACATCGTGCTTGCGCCACGTTTGTCTGCGGCACATTTCT
The DNA here is from genome assembly GCF_059610165.1 of Ruegeria sp. YTSA135. Classification (NCBI taxonomy): domain Bacteria; kingdom Pseudomonadati; phylum Pseudomonadota; class Alphaproteobacteria; order Rhodobacterales; family Roseobacteraceae; genus Ruegeria; species Ruegeria sp. YTSA135. Next base: position 255,095 of record NZ_JBXWNC010000006.1, read on the forward strand.
CGCAGGATAAAGCAGGCTTGCGCCGCGACCTTAGATCTGCCGCCATCTTGTCATTCTTATCAGCAACGCTTGGGTTTGGCATTCTACTGGCTGCCGGAGGATCAATCCTGTCCCTGGCCGATCACAGCTTTGTCGTCGCCTATCCGGTTCTATGCATTCTTGCTGCGAGTCATTTCCTGAATGGCGTCACGGGACCGTGCGGTATACTGCTGAACATGACTGGCCACGAAGCCCTGAATGCGAAAATCTCTGTCGCATTTCTGGGCTTGTCAGTTCCGGCCATCGGTTTGGGGGCGTTTTTCTACGACGAGGTAGGCATTGCAATCGGAATGGCTGGAACAATGAGTGTTTCTCAATTGACGATATACGTGACCAGCAAGCGAATAACCGGTTTCGACAGCTCAGTTTTAGGTTTTTTTGGTGCGCGGAATTGCCGTTGCATATCCCACTAAGTCGATCACGCCGTCCCTTTAGTCAGATTATCTGAATGACACCGCCGCTGCCGCCGTGCTCTGCCAGATCGGTCAACACAACCCAGTTCGCGGCAGTATGAATATCCTCTTGCGCATATTTCATTCGCGGCGCGATCTCATGGTCGGCACAGCGTTGCAAAACTACTTCACCATCCCCCGTTGCAGAGACCGCGGAGGTGCAAGGTGTCCTGCAGCATGTTTCAGCGTTTTTGTGTAAAGAAATACTCACGTTCTTGGAACGGGATGCCCGCAGATTCCGCAAGGCGCAACGCGTTTGGCCCAATCAGGAACATGTGGTCCGTTTGTTCCACAACCGCCCCCTTTCCCGCTTGGAATTTTCGTGGTCAGGCGCCTATCCAAGGTTTTTGGTACGAGACGGTCAACGAGACCGAGGCGACATTTTCAACGCATTGGCCTTAACGAATATCGCCAGTTTAAGGAACAACACTTACTTGAAGGCCTGCGAACGACGCCACCACAAGGGTAAAGTTTTCGAACTGCAATTGATCGGCCCAGATCTCTATTCCTTTGGCTTGCCTGTTGCATCGCATTCAGCAGCATTTGGAATAAGTGTCACATAATTAGCATTTTTTCTGCTCGCTGCCGACCTGAGATAAGGGAATCTCAGCCTCTCTTCCCTTCATTGGTTATAGATCAATGCTCAAGGATCTGGCTTAAAAAGCGCTTGGCGCGATCGGTCATGCGTGTGGATCGACGGCATTGAGTTTGCATGTTTCGATCATCGAGGCGAGGTTTGCCCAATTCTGAGCTTCGGCCTCATGGCCAGCGAAGAGGGCATTTTTGCGGTTCAATGCAATCGGTCGGATTGTGCGTTCGACGCTGTTGGGTCCAGTTCCACGCGGCCATCTTCAAGGAACACGGTCAGGCCGTCCCAATGTTTGGCAACATACCCTTGCCCCGGACACGATAGAGCCTGACCCGTCAACGGCCGAAACCCACCGGTAGCTGGTGTCATGGCAATTCCGCTACAGTGATTTTCCGCCCTGATGCTTGCGTAGTGTTTTGAGCGGCAATGGCGGGATGCAAAAAGCCTCGCGGGTTGCGAGGCTAAGATTTTGTTTTATATACGTTTTTTGGTTGCGGGAGTAGGATTTGAACCTACGACCTTCAGGTTATGAGCCTGACGAGCTACCGGGCTGCTCCATCCCGCG